>DUNL01000202.1 GCA_012839385.1 Clostridiaceae bacterium | reverse complement strand
AGACAATTGCACAGGGACATAATTGCTGTGAAATCAGGTTCAACAAGAAAAAATAGTAATCTTAATTAAGGATTCGAACCATGTTGTGTTTTACAAGCCCCAGCAACGTGTAACTATTTTACACCATTTGACGAGACACTGACATATTTCATCCTCCTTTTCGATATAAAAAATGTTTTTCTTGTCGGTCATGGCATTTTAGAGGGATTTTGTGGGGGCTTTTTTATCGGGATCAATATATATAATAGTCGATATTGATTTAAGGGGGTATGAATGGGATGGATGAATTGGAGTATAATAAAAGGATTTTAATTAAGATTGCACACTGGTATTATAACGAGAAAATGACGCAAGAACAAATTGCAAACAAGTTGAATTGCACACGTCAAAAAATCAATAAGATCATTAATTCACTGGTTGATATGGGTATAGTAACAATCAGCATAAACGGCATGGATGAAGATAAATATGTGAGATTGGAAAATGCATTGGAAAAGGAATTTTCAGTCAGCCAGATTGTAATTGCAGATATTGACCATTTTCCCAATCAAATGCTTAGAGAGCTTGGGAAAAAGGCTGCTTATTGGTTGGATGAGTTCATTAAGAATAAACAGGTCGTTGGCATCTCTTGGGGTGAAGCCTTAAGTGCAACGGTGTCCAATATGCGTGTGCAAAACAAAAGTTCTTGTAATGTGGTGCAGTTAGTTGGCGGAATGGATATTGACCATAATCTAAGAATGATCAAACCTGATGAACTTACCCGACTACTTGCACAAAAACTTTCATGTAACCATACACTGCTTTATGCACCGGCAGTAATGGAAAGTAACACGGCCAGAGAGGCTCTTATAAACGACAGTACTGTTCGAAAAGTATTTGAAATGATATCCAAATGTGATGTGGCTATTGTAGGTATAGGCCAACTCAGTGCTGAATCCACTGCTGCAAAACTGGGATATCTGTCTGAAAGTGACCTTAAAACATTTGAGGATGAAGGATATGTAGGGGAAATCGCATTTAATTCTTTTAAACAGGATGGCAAGTGGCAAAAATCTGCCCATTATAGCAAGGTGATAGGCATAGATGCAGTTATGCTGGAAAGAATTCCATATGTTGTTGCAATAGCCGGTGGAATGGATAAAATCAATGCAGTTCTGGGAGCACTTAAAACAGGTTGTA
Organism: Clostridiaceae bacterium; assembly: GCA_012839385.1. Classification (GTDB taxonomy): domain Bacteria; phylum Bacillota; class Clostridia; order Saccharofermentanales; family DTU023; genus UBA1046. The sequence goes on along the minus strand of DUNL01000202.1, from coordinate 340 downwards.
TCGATGTACTGATAACTGACAGTATTTTAGCTAAGGGGCTTGCAGATCGAATTGGACTATCTTATTAAGTGTATTTTGCGAGAGGGGCGATGACATGATTTTACAGGAAAAAAGAGAAGAATTGATCGAATACGGAATAAAGATGCTTGATAACCATCTTACTGTAGGTACAGGTGGAAACTTAAGCATATGTGATAGGGCATCAGGATTGATGGCAATTACTCCAAGCGGTATTGAGTATCGTGAAATTAAACCGGAAAACATTGCCATCATTGAAGTAGGAACCGGGAAAATGGTTGATGGCGATAAAGTCCCATCAAGTGAGCGTGATATGCACCGT
>DUNL01000095.1 GCA_012839385.1 Clostridiaceae bacterium | reverse complement strand
GTGGTAATAGGATAATTGAAGTGATAGATGACGATAGCATAAATTTTAGTTTTAGTGAAACAAAACAGGACTGGTTGGCGGTTGCACCATTATTAGGCCCAATTGTTGAGAAAGATGATAATACTGGTGTGCAACTAATAGACGGCCAAGAATTTACTTTCAAAGTAGATGATAATAAAGGATTAACGGTTAGTTATGCACCTTATTCACGAATGGATCGTTTTATTATCAGCCATTTTCGTGGAGTTGCCAATAAGGTCGCTTATTGTGTGGGGTGTAAAGCGTGTACCGTTCAGTGTCCATTTGCGGCCTTCATCATTAATGACGATGGGAAAATATATATCCGTGAAGATAAATGCCAACACTGTTGTAATTGTATTGTTTTTACCAATGGAAAAGGTTGTTTGGTAGCCAAATCGCTATCAACAACCCAAGGAGGAAATAAAATGAATTTAAAAGGTATGAACAGATATCAACACTTTGGTTTACGTAAACCATGGCTCGAGCATTTTTTTGATCATAAAATTGACTGTTTCACTATGAATCAGTTGGGCAATCGTCAATATGATGCACTAAAGGTCTGGCTGAGGGAGGCGGGGTTGTTGTCTACTGCTAATAGAGGAGAAAAAGCCGGAAAGCCTACAGAGTTGTTTGAGAGAATCGAGCCTTTAGGCCCCCATAATCCTTTGACATGGGCAATTATATGGGCAAACCTTGCATATAAATCAGTTATTGTCAAATGGTATATGCTTTTCGTGCCTGCTGGTGAGACATATGATAAGAAAGACCTGGTATCTATGTTAGGTGATGACTATTCCGTATCCACAAGAGATAATGCCGTAACCGCGTTATTTGAGACATTGCGTCATAGTCCTATAGGCAGTGTCTTGAAACAGGGCATACCGATCCCAAGTGGAAGAAGTTATGCATATGTAAAACAGGGTTGGGAAACACCGGAAGCAGTTGCAATACTTTATGCGCTTTATTTATGGGCTGAAGAAACTGGAAGATATACATTTACATTGAGTCAGCTTGAGAAGGTACGTGGTGATGCGACAATTGCTGGTGTAGATCCAGTTTCTATGTATGGCCTTAATCCTGCTTCTTTTAAAGGCATACTGCAAGAGCTGGCTTTGCACTATGAGAAATATATTAGGGTTTCATTTGTTGCGGATTTGGACAATGTGAAATTGTTCCCGGAGCACACTTCTCTTGAGATAGTTGATATGGCCATCAATTAGGAGGTGTACATATGGCGACATATAATACATATATTGAGCTCAGTCCTCATTATGAATCTGTTGTGGATTTGAATTCTGAAAAACGAAATCCGAATCTTTGGCAGGAATATATTGTTCACGAGGACATGAAACTGGCAGTCGAGAAGATCTGCCAGTCAATTAAATATGAAAAAGAAGATGCCAGACGCTCATTCTGGATTCATGGTGCTTATGGAACAGGTAAAAGTTATGCTGCTATTGTATTAAAACATCTATTTGAGGATACGGTTACCAATGTACATTCTTTCCTATCCAAACAGTTACTGTTACCTTATCGTAACCAGTTTGTTGCTTTACGTGAAAAGGGCGAGTATCTGGTTGTCTGGAAAAGCGGTTGTACAGGTATTAAGAGCGGAATACACTTGATGATTTGGTTTTGAGTTTCTGCCGAATG
>DUNL01000047.1 GCA_012839385.1 Clostridiaceae bacterium | reverse complement strand
TTCCCTGGTAGTTTGTTACAGAAAAACTTTATAAATGTCTAGGGTAGGCAGTGCCATAGGTGACATAGGTAGCTAGTAACTGGCATTTCAGGCACCAATGGCACCTATGGCACCTCGTACCTTAGGAGTTAATCAAATATTTCTGGGTTAACCTGGTAAATTATCATTGGCTGCCTTCCTGGTATTTCTTGCTTTGCTTCTCTCAACCACCCGGCATCAATCAATACACTACAAGCACCCTCTGCGGCCTCTTTTGTGTCTAACTGGCTCCAATGCTTTCGATACAACTGGCGAAGGGAGAAGCCGTCCTCAATATCCTTTTTCTTCAGTCTCCTTGCCAGCTCAACCGCCGCTTGCTCGTCTGCATCGGCCACAAAGCTATATATCCGGCGTGCATGGCTTTGAAGGTACTGACACCAGGCCATAGCCCTCAACGCCGCCTCACCAGAGACAGGGCCGCTTGCTTTACCACCTGCACAGTCAATCAAGTGAAAGATTAACGCCAGGGACGGCATCAAGCTTCGATACTTGCTTAAATGCTCGGCCATTAGTGGGGTCTCGTCTTTCAGCTTTACTGTCTGCAGTTCTGTCAGCCAGGCATTAAAAGACTTCTGCGCTTCCTCGGAAAAAACAAAGTAAGGCCGCTTTTCCCCTGGAGTTGCGCCGTATTCCGTAAAGTCCATTTCGGCCAGGGTTTTATATACTTCATAAGCTCTTGTTCTTGCGTCAAGGTCTGGGGCTTCGTCAATCAGCTGCCAGTCGGGTTCATCTGGGTAAACCAGTAATTGAAACCGCTGAATAAGGCCATCGTTTTTAAGTGGGTCTTTAGCTTGCGCCAGGTATGCTGCTAGTTTAGAGGGCTGAATCCCCCCCAGGATTGATATGCACAGATTCTGGGTGTCGATTGTTCCCCTGCCGATACGGTCAGTGGAGAATTCCCCTGTTCCGTTCCATGATTCAAGGAAAAAGGCTCTGTCGGTTTCCCTGCCGGACTTGTCCCAGCTCACCAGGAGGCCGATCAGTTCATCTCTGAATATGAGAATTCCCCGGGGGTTCTCATTCAATAGCTTGCTTAACATTTCAATGGTTGCGTCATTGGTTTTATATCGCTTTCTGGTAGGTTCCTCCGGTTCTTCCAGGGACACATACTCTGCGCGCAGGTCGTCAAGTTTCTTCGCTCCCAGGGTTCCCTTTGCTGATTTACTCATGTCCTTTTTAATGGCTTCTTTGCGGGCTTTTAATACTTCTTTATCAGCTTCCGCAAATCTCAATTCGTCCTCGTATTTTTCCCGGGCTTCCGCTTCCAGCCTGTCAATATGCCGCATGGCTTCTTTTAGTGAAGGAGTTTTAAGCATGGACGGCCTTGCCACCGCCGCACCCCATAGGTTGGGTATAGCCAGCCAATCATCATATTGTTTCGGCTGTATCCCGCATCCTGCGCCGATAATGCTTCCAGCTGTTACTATTGCGCCCACAGCCACAAAATCCAGCGGGCATTGCATACGCCAGGCCGTATCTTCCAGCCAGTCCTGGAAGGGTTCCGGTATGTAAGAGACAGGCAACCTCTCCACCGGGGGCAAGGGGCTTTCAAGTGGTTCCGGTTCCGGCCATGTGGTTTTATGTTCCGGTT
>DUNL01000148.1 GCA_012839385.1 Clostridiaceae bacterium | reverse complement strand
TTGGGGACGACGAGCATATTTCTTACCTCTATCCAGCCTAAAGGCAGAGCCGTCGCTTTGCTATTAAGCGTCATCAGGTTGTCTTGTTTATTGTTTCACTACTGATAGGTTTTTCAACTTGGTTTTATGTACAGATGACTATTAATCCGATTAGAACCAGGGATTATAATGTTCAGTTACAATATCGCGGTCAAAAAGAAGCCGAGGACAACGGCTTTTCTGTTCAGACTTATCCTTTGACAACTGTACAGGTGCGTCTCAAAGGACGTAATCGCTTATTGCAGGATTTGTCAGCTAATGATATTGTAGCTTTTGTTGATTTGGGGGATATATCCGCTAGTGGAATCCAAAGCTTACCGGTACAAATAGACACAGGTACATTGTTTTACACCTATACTGAACAGTTATTACCGGGCAGAGTTACTGTCAATGTGTTTACCGGAGAGTGACCCTGAATCTATTCTACGGAGGAAATATGTCTAGACTTTTTGGTACAGACGGCGTACGTGGTATAGCCAATCAGGATTTGACACCCGATCTCGTATATAAAATCGGCTGGGCCGGAGCGGAGGTCTTGGGTAAACAGAATTCGCACAAACCGGTATTTATTGTTGGTAGAGATACAAGAATTTCCGGCACCATGTTGGAGTCTGCTCTTGTAGCCGGCATTACTTCAGCGGGAGCGGATGTTTATTTGGCAGGAGTTATTCCTACTCCGGGCGTGGCCTATTTGACACGCCTGCATGGTTGTGATGCCGGTGTTGTGATCTCGGCTTCACATAATAGCTATGAACATAATGGCATTAAATTCTTTTCCAAGGACGGTTACAAATTATCTGATGAAATCGAAGACCGGATTGAAGAGTTAGTTGTTTCCTATTCTCAGGCACGTAAAATATGGCCTACCGGAGATGAAATCGGTCATGTTTATCAAATGAGCCGGGCCGCGACGGAATATACCCAACATTTGCTTGAGAGTATGCGAGTTGATTTAAGCGGCATGAAGATCGCTATAGATTGCGCCAACGGCGCTAGTTGCTACATCGCGCCGGATTTATTTCTCGATCTGGGGGCGGAAGTAATAGCCATCGGCATTGAACCCGACGGTATCAATATCAATCGTGGCTGCGGTTCAACTGATCTGACCAAATTGCAACAAGTAGTACAAGCGGAAAATTGTCATTTGGGTTTGGCTTTTGACGGAGACGCTGATCGTATGCTGGCAGTAGATAGCCAAGGCCGGATTGCTGACGGTGATGTTATCATGGCTATTATCGCCCATGATATGAAAAAGGCCGGCACCTTGGTCAAAGACACTCTGGTCGCCACGGTAATGAGCAATCTGGGTCTGATGAATATGGGCGTTGATAATGGAATAAAAATAGTATGTACCCAGGTAGGGGATCGCTATGTGTTGGAAGAAATGCTGCGCTCCGGCTATATCTTAGGCGGTGAGCAATCGGGGCATATGATTATTCTGGAGCATACTACCACAGGAGATGGCATGTTAAGTGCTTTACGCCTTCTGCAGGCCTTACGAAATTCAGGTCAAGATCTAACCGAAGCAAGAGAGATTATGAAAATTTTGCCCCAGGTCCTAGTTAATGTTCAAGTTGCTGCTGACAGTAAGAAAAAGTCTTTACAGGATCAGGATATCCTTAAAGTGATTAAGCGAATTGAAGACCAGTTAAGTGATAAAGGCAGGATATTCGTGCGCGCTTCCGGTACCGAAGCAAAGATTAGAGTTATGGTCGAAGGCGAACATTTGGAGGACATTCGGCAAAAAGCGGAGGAGGTCGCCGAACTGGTCCGTAACAAATATGGTGTTTAAGTAATGAAGCAAAAAAAAGCGTCTCAAATTGTCTTATGGTTGTTGCTGGTGAGCACGGTATTATTGGTTTTGTCATATTTTAATATTGTTGATAAACCGTTTGCCTTGCCTCCGGATCCGGAACAGTTAATTCAAATTGAGACAGACGGTATGTCTACAGATCAGGTCGAGTCATCAGATAATCCAACCGGATCTGAAGTTGACATTTTACCTTCGGATAATGAAGAAATTGTCCCCTCCGAAGTTCAAGCGACGGATAGTGATGAAATAGATGATAGTGACACTACAGGTGCTTTAAAAGAACTAGTGTTCACAAATATTAATCCTGACGATATTACTACTGACGGTACTAAATTGAGAGTCTGGCCGGAAGAATCCAGTGTGCCGCAAGCGCGGGATCCAAACGCGCCGGTTTTGGCACAACCAAATTCGGACAAACCCCTGGCAGGCGCTTTTGTTATTTTAGATCCCGGACATGGTGGATCGGACATTGGGGTGAGTTGGCAAGGTGAAGAAGAAAACGACGTTCTGTTGGAGAAAAATATTAATCTTGAGATCGCGACCAAAATCCAAGAGGAATTGACGCGGCAGGGAGCTGATGTTCGCATGACTCGCTCTACTGATGAAAAACATTCTTACTTCTATATCATGGCCTACACTGCCGACTTACTGCTACAGCGTTATGCTAACGATATCAAAGAAATCGGCTTTGATCCTGAACCCTTGGAGAATTTGCGGTTACTGATGCAAGATGTGATTCGTATTAACTCGGGCTTACAGGATTCCGGTGGACGCGGCATCTTTGATTCCATTGGCACCCCACCTAATCTCAAGTTAATCTATGATATAGAAAGTGAATATAAAGATACAGTATTCATCTCTATTCATCTGGAGACTTCAGACCAAGCAGAGGATAAGGGTGTTCGCGTTCGTTATATGAGTAAAGAGTATGCGCAAGACATGAATAATAGTTACGCGGCAGGTACGGACGCGCTCAAACATTCCCCCAACTACAACCGTTATAACTCCAAACGAAGAGAGAGTATGGCGCAATTGTTGGCAGATAATCTGGTAGCTACCGATTCCCGAATGAAGACTAATCTCCAGCCGGTCATTGAAGATGATTTGGCTGTATTACGCCTGAATAATGTGACTTCCGCTCAGCTGACCTGTGGTTTCCTTTCTAACGAGGAGGATCGAGCCAGAGTTACCAGTTCAGAGGGGCAGGCGCTGATCGCGCGCGGTGTCGCTACTGCTTTATTGCGATATTATACCGGTGATTATTAAGATAATTGCCTTCGTGGGCAAGATAAATAATAGCGCGTGGTCTGGCGAAATATCTTGACAGAGACGTGGCAGGAGTGTATCATCATTAAGCTGTCTCGCTGAGTTTCAGTCTGACGAAGCAAAAGTATTATTTTTCTTAAGGTCTGCGCTCCGTTTGGCACGATCATAAAGAGGTGAAATAAATGAAAGAAAAAATCCATCCCGAATATCACAAATGTACAGTGCGTTGCGCTTGTGGCGAAGTCTTTGAAACCGGTTCCGTCAAGAAACAAATGAATGTGGATATTTGCTCCAAATGCCATCCTTTTTTCACCGGCAAACAAAAACTGGTAGATACAGGTGGTCGCGTTGATAAATTCAAGAAGAGAATGGACAGAACTAAAAGCGGCAAGTAAGCAGATGTGTTTGTCCGATCTGATCTTTTGATCGGACAAGTTGTCGCCGAAACTAATATTGGCTCCTGTTGTACTCTCGTAGACAGGAGCTTTTTGTTATCTATGTTCCCCGCGACAAGAGAAGTTGCTTCCTCGACACTAAAAAATGTAAAATGCGGACATGAGTAGGAATAGTGACAAGACATATAATAAGAAAACTTCAATCGGCGGCCAAGCTCTGATTGAGGGTTTGATGATGCTGGGACCTGATAAGAAGGCTATCGCTACGCGGAGACCTGACGGCAAGATTGTTACTGAAGTGTCGGACAGGGCGCCGAGCAAAGGTCTGGCCAATATTCCTTTCCTACGCGGCTCAGTGCGACTGGTATCTCAGATGGGCGTGGGCATCACGGCTTTAATGAGATCCGCGGAAATTCAGGAAGAGGCTGAAGCGAAAGCGGAATTGACCGAGCAGAAGCCTGAAGGGACGGAGGCGGCAGATAGAAGCTTAGAAACAGAAATTTCTGACACTACGTCGCGAGCCGTGAAGACAGGTTTAGAAACTGAAGCTATCGAGTCAACTTCCCCGGAGCCTGAGCCGGAAACTGCGGCGGTTGAAGCCGTTTCCACGGAGCCTGAGCTAGAAACTGGAGAGGTTGAGGCCACTGCCAAAGAGGCAGGTTCAGTCATTACAGAGAACAGGCCAATAACTGCAACCAGCGAAGCTGCGACTAAGGCCTCTCAACCCAAAACTCAGTTTTTTGTAACCAAGTCTCGACCGACTAAGTCCGCGAGCCGATTAGATAACTGGCTGGAAAAACATCCTCAAATTGCTTTGTGGGGTACAGTCGCGCTCGGCCTTGGTTTCTCTATTGTGCTATTCATACTCTTGCCCAGTCTGATAACAGATGGGCTAAAAGCTTTGACAGGCTGGCAGGGCAACAGTGTAAGGCAGAGAGATGTCTTGCTGGCTTTTGTAGAAGGAGCGATTAGAATTTTTATCTTCTTGGCTTATCTCTGGTTTACCTCGCGCATAAAAGAAGTTCGCCGTGTCTGGATGTATCATGGTTCAGAGCACAAAACAATCGCTACCTATGAGGCAGGTGAGGAATTGACAGTTGAGAATGTGAGACGTCACAGCCGTTTTCACCCTCGCTGCGGTACCTCTTTCATGTTTTTGGTGATGCTTGTTTCTATTTTAGTTTTCGCTTTGGTCGGCAGACATGGCGCGCTACTGAATGTTCTGCTGCGACTCGCTTTGCTACCTTTAGTGGCAGGTATTTCCTATGAGCTGATTAAGTTGGCGGGAAGATTTGACAATCCCTTAACCCGTTTTATCTCGTTGCCGGGGCTGGCCTTGCAACGCTTGACCACGGCCGAGCCTGACGATTCGATGTTAGAAGTCGCCATCTCCGCGATGAAAGCCGTGATACCGGCTGATCCCACCCGCGATAATTGGTGATCATGAAAAATGAAATTGGAAGAACTTGCTACCGAGATCACTGAATTATTTACGCAAGCGGATCTTGCGGAGCCTAGGCGAGAAATGCGCTTGTTTCTACGCGAGATCGCCGGACTTGAACTCGCTGAGCAACTAAGAAAACCGGATCTTACTATCTCTGTAGACGAGAGTAACCATCTGCGTCGCTTAGCCCGGCGCAGAGCGAAGCGCGAGCCGCTTGCTTATATTAAAGGTCAAGCCTGGTTTTATGGTCGCAGCTTCCTGATTGAGCCCGGGCTTATGGTGCCGAGACCGGACTCTGAGATCTTGATAGAAGCCGCTTTGCTGGAACTTACTCAGTCAACTATAGGCGAACGCCTTTTGTTGTTGGACAGTTGTTGTGGCACAGGATGCTTAGGACTGACTTTGCTCGCTGAATTACAAGCTGACAGGAAGGCGAAGCTTCATCTGCTCGACAGTTCGCGGACCGCGATCGAAGTGGCCACGCGAAACGCGGCCCGACTGGGCCTTGAAACGGCTGTAACTTACGAACAGGCAGACCTCTGGCCTAAATCCTCTCGGGAGCGAGAAAATGAAAAATTTGATGTCATCCTTTGTAATCCGCCCTATATAGCTAGTAATGAAATTGCCGGTTTAATGCCGGAAGTAAGAGATCATGAATCACACTTAGCTTTAGACGGAGGAGCGGATGGGCTTGATTTTTATCGTCGTATCGCTGCCGGGTATAGAGATTATCTGAAACCCGAGGGCCTGTTAATCCTGGAATTGGGAGCGGGACAGGCTGACGCGGTGACAGATATTTTTAATTTAATGGCGGATCAGTCACAGTTCTCTAAACAAGATGTGTCCCTAGAGAAGATGCCAAGTTATGCCAAGCGCCGGGAAGACAGACTAAAGTTTTATCGTGACTACAACGGCTATGAGCGGTCTCTTGTGGTAAGAGGCTATACTTAGCCGGACTAATATCGCTAGCGTCAAAAGGGAAAATAGTACAAAATTTTGTCGACATCTATTTTTCTGACGTTTTGATTAGGCGTTTTTGGTTAAATGTATAATGATAAGGCGAATCAATTTGCCGGCTACCTTGTCGGCAGCGACACAATCTGACAATTTAGCAGTTAATTTGCTGGAGGAATATATGGCAACTGATAGAGATAAAAGGCTTGACGCGACTATCAGCCGTTATGAAGAACTGAATACAATGCTGGCGGACACTGAGATCATGAGTGACCAAAGCAGATATCTGACTTTGGTTCAGGAGCACGCCGCGCTCACTGATCTGGTCGCAGATATTAGGCGTAGCCGTAAGCTGAGACAAGAAATAGAGGAGAACCGTATCTTGCTGACAGAATCGGAAGATGCCGAATTCAGAGAGTTGGTGCGGGATGATATCAATCAATCGGAAGCGGAGTTGGAACAGATAGAGGCTCGGATTGAGTCCACGATAGCTCCTTCCGATCCCAATGATCAAAAGAACGTCATCATGGAAATCCGCGCCGGCGCCGGTGGTGATGAGGCGGCCTTGTTTGCGGCTAGCCTGTTCGATATGTATACATCCTATGCCGAGAAAGCAGGTTGGCACTACGAGATCATCAATAACAATGAAACCGGTATCGGCGGCTTTAAGGAAGTTGTTTTTCAGATTGAAGGTAAAGGCGCTTTCTCGCGTTTCAAATATGAAAGCGGCGTGCATAGAGTTCAACGTGTTCCGATCACTGAGTCGGGGGGTAGAATCCATACTTCGACCGTTACGGTAGCTGTATTACCGGAGGCGGAAGAAGTAGACTTTGAGATTGATCCCGCTGACTTGCAGATTGATACTTATCGCGCTTCCGGAGCCGGAGGGCAACATGTGAATAAGACCTCATCCGCGATTCGCATTACCCATTTACCGACAGGAGTAGTGGTGACTTGCCAGGATCAACGCTCACAACATAAGAACCGGGATAAAGCCATGCGACATCTGCGCTCCTTATTGCTGGAAGAGGAGAGATCGCGCCAAGCCGCTGATATTGCCAGTGAACGTCGAGACCAAGTCGGTACCGGTGATCGCAGTGAAAGAATACGTACGTACAATTTTCCTCAGGGCAGGGTAACGGACCATCGTATTAATCTGACCTTATATAAATTGGAGAGTATCCTAAGTGGCGATCTGGATGAGTTGATTACGGCGCTTAACGCCGCGGCTCATGAAGCCAAAGTGCGAGGAGATCTTAGTGAGAACTAAATTGATCACGATAGACGCTACAGGTAGCGTCGAGGCCTTGCGAGAGGTGGCCACCGCTCTGGTTAGAGGAGCTCTGGTAGGCATGCCGACAGAGACAGTGTATGGTTTAGCCGGCAATGCTTTCCTGCCGGAGACAATCCGTAGAATCTTCGCGGTTAAAGGCCGCCCACAAGATAATCCTCTGATAGTGCATCTCTATGACGAATCCCAATTAGATCAAGTAGTCAGTCGTATTCCCAGGGAATTTTATCCTTTGTATCAGGCTTTTTGTCCCGGCCCCCTGACGATGATAATGAGCAAAAGTGAAAACTTGCCTGCTGAGGTTAGCGCCGGCTTGGACACAGTCGGTGTGCGTTTCCCCAATCAGAGAACGGCTCGTAACTTGATACGCTATGCTCAGGTACCTCTGGTAGCGCCTTCGGGCAATCTCTCCGGACGACCTTCACCGACTCAGGCGAGGCATATGTTGGATGATCTGGACGGCAAGATAGAATACATTCTGGATGATGGTCCCTGCGAATTGGGAGTGGAGTCAACTGTGCTGGATTTGACTTCTCATCCACCTCAGATCCTGCGTCCGGGTGTGGTTACGGCCGATCTGATCTATTCTCGAACAGGCATAAAAGCTAGATCAGCGCTAACGCAAACGGAGAAAAACGCTGTTGCTAAATCCTCACCACGTGAAAGTGATCTGACCGTGAATAAAGAACCGGTACCGGAGACCGCCAACATTACTAATTCCTCCGATAGTGACGAGATACCGCGTTCGCCGGGTCAAAAATATCGGCATTACGCGCCTCGTGCCCAAGTCATTATCGTCAGAGGAGATGATCGAGAACTTCCGCGATCATTCTTGGCACAGATCAGAGCCGCCACAGGACAAAAAATCGGCTTCTTCGGCGCCAGCGAAACCTTTGCGAAGCTAAGCGCTTTATTACAAGCTGAGGCCGGACTAGAAACCAAAGAAATAATTCCTTATCTGTACAATGGTCCTGAAGATATCCGGAAGGCTACTCATGAGCTGTTTTCAGCCCTGAGAGCACTTGATACTGAGGGTGTGGATATTATTATGACAGCGGCGTTTCCCCGAGAAACATATGGTATAGCCTATATGGACCGTCTTGAAAGGGCGGCGGAAGTAGAGGAAAAATAATGCGGATACTTTTTGTTTGTACAGGTAATACTTGTCGTAGTCCGATGGCTGAAGTTATGTTTAACGGTCATACGCCAAATCGTGAGTGGGAAGCGGCTTCAGCCGGGATTGCCACCTGGGACGGCATGATGGCTACTCCTTTGGCTTTTGATGAGATGGAAGCGAGAGGCTTATCTTTAGGACATCATAGGTCGCGTCAAATTAACGAAGCGATGCTGGATGCCGCTGATTTGGTTCTCACTATGACCTCAAAGCAAAAAGAAGAATTAGTAGGTAGCTATCCTGACTACGCGGGAAAAGTCTATGTTCTGGCTGAATATGTTGGCATGCCGGGTGAGGAGGTGCTCGATCCTTACGGCCTGACTGCCGACGATTATCTTGAGACTGCCAATCAACTAGTGCGCTTAATCCAAGCTCTTTTTGACAAACTTGCTTGGTTGGAGCAAAATCCAAAAAGTGACAACCGGGATTAAGAGCGATACTCCACTTTTTGTTAGCCATAATAGTGAGCGTTTTTTCCCTAAGATGGACTCTTATGTCTCTGTTTAGCCGCGCGGTAGCCCTTTTATCTTTATCGCGAATATGGCAAGATTTAAACAAGCAGAGCAGACGAAGGCGTAACAGGATTGAACAATCTTCTAGTCCGGGACAAGCCGGGCCAATCGATTGAGTAAATTGTTTCGCGGTCATGTCGCATGGAGCAATCATCGCGGATAACAAGTGTATTTAACTTGACGTCAACTCCCAGCGCATGCTATCATTACTTCCTGTGCCGCGAGACACAAACCTCGCTCTGTTATCAAAGCAGGGCCGAAGACCAAGAGGAGGTGACATGATGCGAACCTACGAACTGATGTATATTCTGAATCCCACTATTGGTGAAGAAAAGATCGAGTTGGAAATGCAGAGAATTCAGAATATTGTCGAGACTCAAGGCAAAATTATAGATGTTGATGTCTGGGGTCGACGCAAATTGGCTTATGAGATTCAAGATGAGCAAGAAGGTTATTATGTGCTTGTCCACTTTGAATCAGAACCGAATTTTCCTAAAGAAGTCGAACGTCTGCTCAAAATTTCGGATAATGTAATGCGCTATCTGATAGTGCTTTGCGAAGAGAAATAAGAAGCAGAAAGGACATAGTAATGAATAAAGCAATTTTAATGGGAAGATTGACCAGAGATCCTGAACTGAGGACGACATCCAACAATATTTCAGTCTGTACTTTTACTTTAGCGATAGATCGCAATTATAAGAATCGTGACGGTGAAAGATTAACAGATTTTATTCCGGTAGTCGTTTGGAGACAACAGGCGGAATTTGTACACCGTTATTTTACCAAGGGTCAAAGAATGCTGGTAGTTGGTTCAATCCAACCACGTAGCTATGAGGATCAGACAGGTCAGAGACGCTATGTGACCGAGGTCATAGCCGAGGAAGTGTATTTTGCCGACTCTAAGCGTGACAGCGGAGGCTACGAAGACCAGGAAGACAAAAAAGCGGATCAGTCTGAAGAAAAAGCTTGGAAGAAGACGGAATCTTCAGATAACGGTTTTTTACCCGGCAGTGATGAAGATATGACTTCTCTGCCGTTTGATATGTAAAATGATTTTATCGTAAGGAGTTAATAGAAATGGAAGAAAGAAGCAATCGCGAGCGCCGCGATTTTCGCAGAGACAGACCACGTAGAGGAAGAAGAAAAGTCTGTGTTTTCTGTGTTGATCGTGTTGATCACGTTGATTACAAAGATTTGAATCGTCTGTCCAAACTGGTTTCCGAGAACGGTAAGATATTGCCGCGGAGAATGACCGGCACCTGCGCCGGACACCAGCGCCATGTAACCACGGCGGTTAAGAGAGCGCGTCAGGTAGCTTTGCTACCATATACGGACGCTTAGTCTTTTGTTATATAAATCATATTGAAAGCGTCTCACAGAGACGCTTTTTTTATCCCGTCTCTGATATCGGACTATTTCCTTTCTTCAGTACGGGTGAAAGGTAAGAAAATTATCTCTTGGTAGGCGTTAGTTTTTCTCCGGTTTTAAGCGGTTTTGTCCGTCGTTAATAATGAACTAACGAGTCTTGCTGTGATACAATGATTAACACAAAATGACAAGTATCTTATTATGATTAAAATGAGGTGTGTATATGAAAGTTATTCTCTTGGAAGATGTAAACGGTCTAGGCAAAGCAGAGGATGTAGTTGATGTCGCTCCGGGCTATGCCAACAACTTTCTACTGCGTAAAGGCTTAGCGGTTAAGTTGACGCCGCAAAATCTTAATACTGTCAAAACCAGACGCCAAGCCGCGGAAGCCAAGGCGGCGCGTGAGTTGGCCGAGGCGCGAGAGATAAAAGAAAAAATATCGGATCAGCGCTTTACTTTACGGATCAAGATGGGCGCTCAAGGCCGGCTTTACGGTTCTGTTACCAATATGGACATCGCGGCGGTTCTGGAAGAAGCAGGGTATAAGGTTGATCGCCGTGGTATTACAGTCGAAGAGCAGATCAAGGAAGCCGGAGAGTATAAGGTAGATATTCGTCTTCATCCTGAGGTGAACGCGCAATTTATCCTTGATGTGGTAAGTAAGGAGGACTGAGTCCGAATGGCTCACCAGATGTCTTCAGGTTCCGCTCAAGACAGAAGCAGACGCCTTGTTATGCCCTATAGTGACGAGGCTGAGCAATCTGTTCTGGGTAGCGCTCTCTACAACAAGGAATATTTAGCAAACGCGGTCGCTGAGCTAAAAGTGACTGATTTCTATGTGCAGAGAAATCAAGTAGTTTTCACCGCTATTTTAGATCTGGTCAGTCGCCAGGAACCCGTTGACATACTTACTGTTACAGACCGACTGGAGATTAAAGAAGAGCTTGCGGCTGCCGGAGGAGCGGAATATGTTATCTCCTTGCCTGACAAGACACCGATCATGCAAAACCAAGCTCACTACATTAAAGTAGTGCGCCAGCACGCGCAAAGGAGAGCTCTAATTCTTGCCCTGCGCAAGATTATTGATTTGGCCTATACCTCGGGTGAAGATGTCGAAGACTTAATCAATTTGGCGGCTGATCGTATCTACAATATTCGTGAGAGTAGAGACTTGAGCGGCTTCAGTATTCTAGGCGATGTTTTGAACCGCAAAATTAACGAATTGCATGAATTGGCGCAGGGCAAGCGTCCCAAGTTAATTCAGACCGGCTATCCCTCTATAGACCGTATTTTAGGTGGTTTACGTCCCGGAGGTTTGTATATTTTAGCTGCTCGTCCCGGGATAGGAAAAACTTCTTTGGCTCTTAATATCGCTCATTTGGCCGCGAAGCGCGAAGAGTCTCATGTCGGTATTTTCAGTCTGGAAATGTCCAAGGAAGAAGTAGGTATGAGAATTCTGGTCGGTCAGTCCCAGATCCCGGCTGATAGAATGGAAAAACTTAAAGTTAAAGATGATGACTGGGAAGAAATCTCCAAGGCTCTAATTACTTTATATACAAAGCCTATCTATATTGACGACCGTTCGGCGACAAATGTAGTTGAGATGCAGGCTCGTTGCAGACAGCTACAGATCAAAGATCGCTTGGATTTTGTCATTGTTGACTATCTGCAATTAATGTCATCCGGAGGTAGAACCAGCCGCTCTGAAAACCGTCAACAGGAGATCGCCGAGATTTCCAGAATGTTAAAAATTATGGCCAAAGAGTTGGAGGTTCCTGTTCTTGCCCTCTCACAACTTAGCCGTGAGAGTGAGCGCAGATCTAACAGGAGGCCAATGTTAATTGATCTAAGAGAATCCGGCGCTATTGAACAGGACGCTGACGTTGTCATGTTTTTGCATGATGAGAACGCTAACACTGATGAACCTAGACCCGATGTTTATGAGATTGAGCTTATTATCGCTAAGAATCGCCATGGCGCTACCGGCAGTGTGCATCTAGCCTGGAAGCCTGTACTGACCAGTTTTTTTGATACTACGGAGATCCCCCCGCCGGAGGAGGCTCCATTGTGATTTTGCCTCTCCCACGCGCTACTCATCGCTTTTTTTCTTCTGTCACATCTGACTTGCTCCGAGAAAATATTTTGCCTGTAACCGATTACGATACTACTCTTATCGGTACCAATTCTCTTGAAGATAGCGCGTTAGAAAACTTTTCTACTCTGGCCGCTAAACCGATTCTTCCTGTAGGCGAGCATACAACAATAATCGTGGCTGTATCAGGCGGCGTGGATTCCATGCTCCTGTTGGCCTATCTGATCTATTTGCGAAAAGATTATTCTTTTCAGTTAGTCGCCGCGCATTTGCATCATGGTTTGCGTGGTTTAGATGCTGACCGCGATCAAGAGGTTGTAGCGACTTTTTGCCGGCAGCATAATATTAAGCTTCATCTGAGGCAAGTCGATGTTTCCGCGCTAGCCGCAATGAGGGGAAAAGGAATTGAGGAGGCGGGGCGCCACGCTCGCTATGATTTTTTCCAGGACTTGGGCACTGAACTGATGGAGATGTCGAAGCAGGATTTTCTAATAGCTTTAGCGCATCATGAGCAAGACCAGGCGGAAACTATCTTACTAAATATCGGGCGAGGTAGTGGACTTGAAGGTCTAATCGGTATGGAGCTGTTACGTGGTAGATTGTTGAGGCCTTTCTTACGCAGATCTAGAGCAGATATTGAAAAGGCCGCTGTCGCGGCCGGTATTCCGTGGCAAATAGATCATACGAACGAGGAGGGAGACTATAGGCGCAATCGCTTACGAAATGAACTTCTTCCGCTCTGGGAAGAAATTATTGGTTATGAGCTGGCTCCACTATTGAATCGACTGTCAGAAAATCTTCTGACGGAGGCCAGAGCTTTAGACATTACAGCCCGGCAACTATATAGGCGATCATTACTGCCTGATGGAACATTAAGTACCAAGATTTTGCTCACCGCGCCGGCTTCAATTATTGCGAGAGCCTTAAATATCGGGTTTGCAGTAGCTTTTACATGTTGTCATGACGACACTGCGACAATACCGGAGGGGGCATTGTCACAGAAACTTCAAAAACGTTTGCTTGAGCTGTGTCGGATAGATGAAGCTAGATTGTACTCACTTGATTTGCCCGGGGGTATTATCGCTGAGGTGTACGCTAATACACTTAGATTTCATTGCGTAAAAAATTGGCCATTGAATGAACTTGGGGGCTCAGGCGAACCAATTTGAACGGAAATGTTACAGCAGAGCTTCCCTGTTCGCGTTCGTCTACAAAAAATAGTGTGATACTGTTATAATATTTCGGTGTCGAAAATAATTTTTTAATAATTTATTTTAGTAT
>DUNL01000235.1 GCA_012839385.1 Clostridiaceae bacterium | reverse complement strand
GCCTGATGCTGCGCTGCTGCGGCGCTCCCGCCGAGTGGGCGGGACAGCGGGAAATGTTTGGCGAGGCTGTGCGTGAAATTACGCATCAATGGCAGGAACTGGGTCAACCTAGTTTTATTGTGGCCTGTTCCTCCTGCTATCAGGTGCTAAAAAACAGCTTTCCTGCCAGTAAAATCACCTCTTTGTGGGAAATATACGACCGGATTGGGCTCCCTGAAGGTTGTGTGGAAGCAAATCCGGGCACTGTAACCGTTCACGATGCCTGTTCCACCAGGCAAGAAAAACATATTCACGAAAGTGTACGCAGAATACTCAAAAAGCTTAATTACAATGTGGAAGAGCTGAAGAATTCAAGGGAGAAAACCGAGTGCTGCGGCTACGGAGGGCTGATGTGCTTTGCCAACCCCGAGCTGGCAGTTCAGGTAGTCGACCGCAGGATCCACGAATCCAAGTCAGATTATCTAACCTACTGCACCATGTGCCGGGACCGGTTCGCTGCCGGGAGCAAACGGGCCTTCCATATGCTCGACTTGATATATGGCTCTAATAAAAAAGCACTGGCCGGCAGGAAAGGCCCCGGCTATTCTCAAAGGCACGAAAACAGGGCCCGCCTGAAAAATAGAATGCTGCGGGAGGTCTGGAGAGAAGAAGTGGTTGAACTAAAGAGTTTTGAAAAAATTGAACTGGAACTAAGTGATGAAGTAAAAGAAATCATGGAAAACAGATTAATCCTAGTGGAGGATATACAAAAAGTAATAGAGCATGCCGAGGGCAGCGGAAATAAGCTTTACAATGAGGATAACGGGCATTATCTGGCCAGTTTCAGGCCAGTCAGCGTTACCTACTGGGTTGTTTATTCCCGCCGCGGAAAACAGTATATTATCCACAACGCGTACAGTCACAGAATGCAAGTAAGCGGGATGTGAGCAACTATGAACAGCACAGATAAAATAAAGCGGAGTGTAACCTGGCAGTGTTTTAAGTGTAAGGTCCCTCTGGTTATGGGCAAGGTTAAAGTTTCCTATCTGGGTAGCGATTTTCAGATAGATTTGTTTAAGTGCCCGGGCTGCGGCGCAGTACTGGTGCCGGAAGACCTGGCTACAGGAAAAATGCTGGAAGTTGAAAAAAGCATGGAAGACAAGTAGTTTCATACTGTATTTTTACAACCAGTCAAAATGTGTCCTTTTAGCCGATTTTACAGAAGAAAGGCGCAAGAGCGCTCAGCACGGAGGCTCAGTAAATGCCACATTCTAAAACCGGGGCTGCGGGTGGTGGCTCAAATAATTACTGCCGGGTGTATGAAAGCAGCGAGGTGCGCGGGATCACCGGCGACCCAATCAGACCGGGAGGCTTTCTTTTAACAGAACGCGCTCTTGATTTCTGTGGATTCGCACCCGGAGCCAGGATCCTTGACGTCGGCTGCGGTAGCGGAGCAACCGTGGAACATATGATCCGCCGCTATAATTATAACGCGGTAGGCGTGGATCCTTCCACATTGTTGCTGTCCCGGGGCCGCCATAGGATGCCCTGTCTACCGCTGGTTGAAGCGACAGGTGAACAACTACCCTTTGCCGACTGTGTAATGGACGGTGTCCTTGCTGAGTGTACACTTTCTGTGATGGCTGAACAGGACCGCGCTCTGGCGGAAATGCATAGGGTATTAAAGGCCGGTGGTATGCTGGTAATTCACGATGTATATGCCCGCAACGCGGCAGGAGTGGACAACCTGCGCCGGCTGCCGCTGGCAGTTTGTTTCGCCGGGGCCACGTCCCAGCATGATCTGGTAGCTAAAATCACATCAGCGGGCTTTCATCTATTGCTATGGGAAGATCATTCCAGGCTGTTAACCGAACTGGCAGCCAAGCTGATTTTTGCAAACGGTTCGCTGAGTCTATTCTGGGAAAAAATAGCCCGCGGGGCTATGTGCGGGCAGGTGATTCAGGATACCATCAGAAAATCCCGACCTGGTTATTTCCTTTTAATTGCCAGGAAATTATTAACTTAAAGGCTTTTGCCGGAAAGGATTGCTATCGCCATGAGTAATGAAGCATTTCGCATGTTTGAACTGCACCAGCAGGGCTTTAATTGTAGTCAGATCCTGCTTCAACTGGGGTTGGAGGCAAGGGGCGCCCAAAATCCCGACCTGATCAGGGCTATAAACGGCTTGGGCGGCGGGTTGGGATTTTCCGGAAAAACCTGCGGTGCGCTGACCGGGGGAGTCTGCCTGCTTAGTTTATACACTGGCAGGGGGAAGCCGGAAGAAAAGGTACATGACCAATTTCATTCTATGATCAGCAAACTAGTGAACTGGTTTGAAGATACCGTCGGGACAGCGCATGGAAGCATTAACTGCCGGGATATTATTGGAGAAGATCTAAAAACTAAGACCATCAACCCCAAGTGTAGCAGCATTGTTACCTCTACCCACGAAAAAGTCAAAGATATATTAGAATCAAACGGCATCAGCATGACAGGTGAGAACATTGAATAAAGAAGACGCGCAGTTTTTATAATCGGACTATTTTAAGCAAAAACCGGCGTCTTATGCCGCCTGGAGGGGCAGGCTATTATACAGGGGAGCTGGTAAGCTTGTTTGCAAAAACACCTTTAGAACCCTGGGTTTACGGCAAGATATCCGGCCAGGCCGGGATGGCGGGGCAGTTAACCCGAAGTATGATCGAGTCCTATCAACTGCAGAAGCTGAAAACGACTATTGCCTTCGCAGCTGAAAGGAGCCCTTTTTATCGTCGCCGGTTGGGTAGTTTAGATGCGGAAAAAATCAGCTCACTCAAAGATTTGCACGGCGTACCCTTCACTACACCCGGTGATATTGCCACGAACCCGATGCAATTGCTTTGCGTTTCCCAAAGCAGGATAAACCGGGTGGTTACCCTTGACAGTTCAGGGACTACCGGTTTGCCCAAAAGAGTTTTTTTTACCGCTGCCGATCAGGAATTGACCAGGGACTTTTTCCGGTGTGGCATGTCCACCCTGGTCCAGCCGGGCGACAGGGTGCTGATCCTGCTGCCGGGGAAAATAACGGGCAGTGTCGGCCACCTGCTGGCGGAAGGCTTGCGGCGCATGGATGTGTTGGCTATCCCCCACGGGATCGTGCAGGATACAAGAACAACCCTGGAAATTATGGAAAGGGAAAAGGTTAACTCCCTGGTAGGTATCCCAGCCCAGGTCCTGGCCCTAGCCCGCTATGAGCCGCCCGGACAAAAAACCCAACGGCTTAGCATAAAAAACCTGCTTCTCAGTACCGACCACGTTCCACTGGCAGTAATCAATGCGATAGAAAAGTCATGGGGCTGCAGTGGCCCATTTCAGTCATGCCG
>DUNL01000251.1 GCA_012839385.1 Clostridiaceae bacterium | reverse complement strand
TATCCCGGAGCAACCCGTTTTCTATAATGATCTGACTTTATGGGAACACCTGGAGTTGGCTGCTTCGGCATACAATATTAATCAGGTTGTCTTCCAAGAGCGAAGCAGCAGACTGCTCCGGCTTTTTCGTTTGGATGGAGTGCGGCATTATTTACCTGCCACATTTTCTAAAGGAATGCAGCAAAAAGTGATGCTGGTGATCGGTTTTCTGTTGAAAGCAGACATTTACATCGTTGATGAGCCATTTATGGGGCTTGACCCACGGGCGATCAGGGATTTTCTAATACTGCTGCAACAGGAAAGGAGCCGCGGGGCAGGGGTCTTGATGTCCACACACGCCCTGGATACCGCGGAAAAGGTTTGTAATTCTATAATATTGATGTCAGAAGGCCGGCTAATTATGAAAGGAAGTCTGGACGAGATTCGGAAAACGTGCGGCCTGCGGGAGGGATCTCTGCTGGACTGTTTTAATAAACTGCTGGAGGACAGCCCATGACACCAAAACAGCTGTTTTGGAGACGACTCCTGTCAGAGTGGAGACTTAAACACACTGCATGGAGCACAACCATTGATTGGACTGTTGCTCTCTACATTATAATTCCCGGCCTGATCATAGCAACGGTCAGCTATATACGCTTATGGAACCAGCTTCCCGCCTGGGCTGTCGGGCTTCCCACAGCCATACCTTTACTGCTCATCTCTCTTTATACATGGACAGGAACAATCCGCTTATTCCTTGAAGAGGCCGACCAGCTTTTTTTGCTGCAGCGCAGAGAATGGACGCGGCAAATCATGAGATGCGGGATGGGCTATTCTGCGGTATGCAGCCTCTTAACAACATTTTTCGTGTTTTTCATACTTGCCCCATTCCTGCTCCTGGGCTGCGGCCTGTCAATCAAACAGCTATTCCTGCTGTTCGCTCTTGCCTTCCTGCTGAAGATGAATCTGGGTTTGGTAAAACAATTTGTTTCCCTGCGCCTAAAAGCCTGGATAGCGAAAATCGTTTTAATAATACTCTTTATCCCCATGCAAGTGCTGTTTGTAATAGGAGCCAGTCTGCTCCTCACTCATTTTCCCCTCTGCTATGCCTGCTGCCTGCTGCTGGCCATGACACTTTTACTCCTCATCAAGATCCGGCTGGAAATAAGGGGAACATTTTTAGACGACATAGCCCGCGAAAACCATGAAAAGCTAAAAGATGTATCTATCATATTGGGAATTTCCGGAGTATCCATCAAAAAACCCAGTTTAAAAAGAAAAAAACCTGTGTTTTTTACCAGGTTCAACCATCTATTTCGGGAATACAGCGCGGTAAACAGGTTGACCGAAGCATGTATCAAGTCTTTCTTGCGAAACAAGAATGGTCTCATTTTATATATTAATTTGGTTTTTATCGGTGTGCTCCTTGTAAGAGTTCCCAATTGGTCGGTGTTGATCCTCTGGCCGTTTTTAGCAATTGCTCTTGCACTGTGGGCTAAATTCCATTGGGGGGATGTCATCACATCAGATTATATAAAACTATTTCAGTGGAAATCCGAGGATGTTCATGAAGCAGCCAGGAGGTCAATTTTTCTTTTATCATCTCCGGGATTTTTACTGATCAGCTTTGCATTGGGTTTCAGCTTATGGAACTGGGCAGGTGCTTTTGGGCTTATTAATTTCGTTACACAATGATTCAGTCCAAAGCCTACAGGTAAAATGCCAAAAGCACCTGCCCAGTTCCATAAGCTGAAACCCAATGCAAAG
>DUNL01000045.1 GCA_012839385.1 Clostridiaceae bacterium | reverse complement strand
TGCATGGAAATAATGATCTAATCTACCTTAATTTTACGACATAATTTTTAATGCATTTCGCTTTAAATTAGTATTATATTAACTGATTCTATCTTACAGGTTTTTTATATTTAGCGACTGGCGACCTAATAGGGTAGATATTGGTTAATTTTATCCTTCATATCCCGTCTCAAAAAATTATTCTTTCGAGGCTTACTTTATTATGCCATTTTTGTGTTATCAAATCACTATAATATATGTTTTTCAAAGTTCACATCATTTTACTTCTCAAACTATCTATTGCTTTACCAGTAATATCTTTTTCCCTCGTCTCAATAAACGAGACACTGTACCACTAATATAATTAGTTTATTGCTGATCTATGCTTTTGTCAAGAGCAGGAGTTGCCTCATCTAAAAATCAAAGTGAAACTATCGTCCCCTTACTTTAAGGTATCTGTAAGGGGGGAAATCGGGTGAGGATGTCAATGCAGACGAAAAGGGAAATCATCTATGAGGCGAGTAAAGGGTATAACAAGTTATCAAAGAAAGAAAAGGGCAGAAAGCCAGACAACATTGTAGCCGGTGACGGCTACAATCGTGACTATGCGTCACGATTGCTTTCCCAGCATGACAAGTACACTTACGTTAAAGACGCCTCTGGAAGGCCGTGTAAGCTCGTTGCTGATGTGAGAAAAAAGAAGAAGCGCTCCATGGGAAGAAAAATATGATGCAGAGGTATTTGGAATCTTAAGGGAGATATGAACCACCATGAACTACCATTGTGGTAAGCGCCCTTCCCCACGCATGAGTTGGCTTGAGCCTGAGCTTGAAGCCTTCGGCGAGATGGAGATAGTCTCTGATGATACAAGACAGAAGTTACTAACTATATCTCCTTCGAGCATAAATCGCCTTCTCAAAGAGGAAGAGAGAAAGTCGAGCTTGAAGAAGAGGAAGAGCACGAAGCCGGGCAGCCTCCTTAAAAACCAGATAAGCGTCGTGCCTTCGCGGGTTTGAATGAGGCAAAGGTGGGATTTATGGAGATGGATTTAGTGTCTCGCGAAGGAGGCAACCCCAGAGGGGAGTTTCCTTTACCCTGACCCTTACGGATGTACGTTCCAGCTGGACAGAAAACAAGGCCGTAAAAAAAATAGGGTACAAAAGTGGACGATTGAGGCCGTAAACGTCATTAGCCGTGAGCTTCCCTTTTTTATTAAAGGGCTCGATTCGGATAACTACAATATCTTCATAAACTCCATATGCTGCGCTATTACGAAGAAAACGAGATCACCTTTACCGGTCCAGGGTTGGCAACAAAAACGACTCTTGCTACATGGAACAGAAGAACTGGTCAATCGCAAGACGTACCGTAGGATATGCTCGCTATGATACGGAGGATGAAGTGGAGATATTAAACGAGATCTACTATGTCTTGAGGTTATACGTTGTTACCACTGGCATATAATTGACCCACCCCTAGCAGATAATTCCTCTGAGGAGCAATAGATCGGAGGGAAATAAATGCCAAGGAGTGGGTCTGTAATCATGTTACATGAACTAAGAGCGAGGGAAACAGGCGTTCATGAATAACCAGAGAAACAGGTCGTTTTAAGAAATACGGTAAGAAAGTATTTGAGGGTTGGCGAGATGCCGGAACGTCGTACCCAGTGTAAGCGCATTTTCAAGCTAGATCCCTACAGGGAGACTATAGGAAAGCTAACACTTTAGGGAATATCTAACTGTGAAGTCATCTACGAAAGGATTAAAGCAGAGCAGAGGGCTACGATGGCAAACGCACGATCTGGCGCAATAACGTAAGGAGCTTTAAACCACCCAAGTAGACACCGGCCGTATGCCGCTACGAAACAAAACCTGGAGAGCAGGACGTGAAACTGGGGAAAACACATATAAATCGACGGAAAAGGTACAGCTTTCTCGCCTC
>DUNL01000153.1 GCA_012839385.1 Clostridiaceae bacterium | reverse complement strand
TTTTCTTTCGTGTCTAGGTGACAAGGTCGTTGCCGGCGCTGACATTCGTATCCTAACAGGAATATCTGAATTGGATAGAGTACTCGGCGGTGGTTTAGTTAAAGGTTCCATGGTGTTGTTAGGAGGAGAGCCGGGTATTGGTAAATCAACTCTGGTGCTACAGATACTAGGTGCTTTGCCCGCGGGTTCCTCAATATATGTTAGTGGTGAAGAGTCCCCTGCTCAAATTAAATTACGTGCTGACCGTATTGGCATTGATAGCGGGAAAGTGAATTTTCTTCCGGTAACTGATTTTAATTCCATTGTTGCTACCGTATCTGAACACGAACCGGACTATTTAGTTATTGATTCAATTCAAACCACCTATGTTGACGAAATCACCGCGGCTCCCGGCAGTGTTACTCAGGTCAGGGAAGTAGCCGCCGGCTTGTTACGTCTGGCCAAGGCACGAGAAATAACAGTAATTCTGATTGGTCATGTAACGAAAGAAGGTAATATTGCCGGTCCCAGGATACTTGAACATATGGTAGACACTGTTCTCTATTTTGAGGGGGAGAAGTTACAACAATATCGTATGTTGCGTGCGGTCAAGAATCGGTTCGGAGCTACTGATGAATTAGGTTTTTTTGACATGAGCGATCAAGGTTTAATCAGTATGGATAAAGCTTCGGAGTTACTTTTGTCGGGACGACCACAGGGTGTAAGTGGTTCCGTTGTTACATCAACTCTTGAGGGAACCAGACCTTTGCTTATAGAAATTCAAGCCCTGCTGGTTCCCAGTTCTTTCGCTGCTCCCTTGCGTATGACTCAGGGCTTAGATCGTATGAGATTATCTATGCTTCTCGCCGTACTTGATAAGAAGGCAAATCTGGGCTTAGGTGGTATGGATGCTTATGTCAATGTAACAGGTGGACTGAGGGTTGTAGAAACGGCGGTTGACCTCGCGGTTCTTTCCGCCGCTGTATCCAGTATCAAAGATATAAAACCGTATTATGAGGCGATAGTTCTTGGAGAAGTTGGTCTTACCGGCGAAGTTAGAGGTATTCCCCAGATTGAAAGAAGACTATTAGAGGCAGAACGTATAGGATGGAAGAGCTTTGTTTTGCCCGCCGCCAATAAAATGCAATTGGATAAAACTGCTCTTGGCAAGCGTCTTGAGCTATATTATGTCAGTGAGATAAATGAAGCTTTTGATCTGCTTTTTCCATAATCAGGTTGATAAGAAAGGTAGTTCCAATAGCCATGAAAAGTAATCTGAATAAGAAAAATAGAGATGTATTTGCCATTATATTGGCGGCAGGTAGAGGTAGCAGAATGGGGGCGAAAATCAATAAAATGTTGCTACCGCTTCATAACAAGACTGTACTGGAAAGGGCTTGTCTGGCCTTTGAGAATCTGGAGGAGATAAAAGGCTATGTAGTTTGTGCCGCTATTGATGAAATTGAACTGATCAAGAATATATTGAATAAAAAGACTTTTAGTAAATTGATGACAGTGACTGCCGGAGGAGATAGCAGAATGCGGTCAGTTCACTCCGGTCTTATGTGGCTGAATAATCATGATATTGACAATGAAGCCTTGGTTCTGATCCATGACGGCGCCAGACCATTAGTCTCCGCCGAGGTTATACTACGCTGCGTCACGGCTCTGCAAGCTGAAGTATGCGCTGTCGCTGCTGCTGTTCCTGTTGTCGATATGATTAGGGAAGTAGATGATCAGGGCTTAATTCTTAATTCGCCTGACCGTTCCAAACTTAGAGCTATGCAGACACCGCAAGGGGCTAGCCTGGAACTGTTGTTAGCGTCCATTTCCGCTCCGCAGAATAATAATTTCACCGCTGTGGATGATGCCGCGATGATGCTTGAGATAGGCTGTCCCTTGCGCTTAGTAGCGGGTGAAGAAACTAATATTAAGATCACGACACCCACTGACCTTCATTTAGCTGAATTAATTCTCTCTAACGGTGACAAATAGGCAATTATTGCTAAAAAGCGAACGATTGATACAGTACTATTTCGCAATTCTAACATTATTTTTTATACAATATTTTTACCAGTATAATAATTGAAGCAGTTTTTGTATTCATGTTATACTTTATGGAAGTATAATATATGCTATAGTCGGCTGTTAAACCTGATTGTTGAGTGGCAAAGGAATAGAAGCTGAGAGAGGGAGGCAATTATGGCCAAAGCATCGAGAGCAGTGCACACTCGTCTAGCGATAACGATAAATGCGCGTTATTACCCTACGGAGGGTGTAGCAGACGGTTTTTATATTGATGGCAGAATACCGGGAAAGAGAGAAATCCGTGCCGCTGATCTGACTGTTGACCGAGAAGACAGAAGCTTTCTATTATCGGTTTTCGGTCGCCCTGATACGGAACCCGCTGATGCGAATTGGGTAGACCCTTTGTTCAGTGTAGGTAAACAGATTAAAAGCGGAGCTTCTGACATTGATACAGAGATTAATAATCTTGCCGATCTGGCAGTGGAAGTGACCGGCAGAACTACTTTGAAGTCTCAAGATCAACGACAACCCTTTTTCTCAGGCTTGGTTGTCATGGATGGAGAAGTCGCCGCGGTTACGATTGGTGACGGCTGTGCTTATATCTATCGTAATGATGTGGTATATCCATTGACACGAGATGATTTCGCGCTGGAACCGATTGACTTTAATGGGAACGCTATTGAATCTTTGGACGACTATATCGCTGGTAGCGCAGGCACAATACGCTATTCCAACATAGCTCAATTAGAAACAAATGATTGTCTGATACTGTGCAACCTACCTATTATGGAAGCGATAGGTCAAAGAGAGATGTTGAGAATCCTTTACGAAGCTGAAGACCAGAGCGACGCGGCGGGGATGATTATGACGCAAGCGTCCTCCAAGCTACCGGGAGAGTCTTTACAGATCGCTGTTGGTTTTGTAGAGTCGGTTGTTGCGGAAGAGCGTACCGGAAGACTCAATCTGGGGCGTTTCGCTACCGGAGCTATTCCGGCTCAAAGGCAGACTCAGGGAACTAAAGATCCTGATCTGGCAAGAACACAACGCTTTCACAGTTCATCAATGTCAAATATACTTGATGAACAGGATCGGATGTTTAAAGCTGGCGAAGAAACAAAAAAGAAAATGCCTTCTGCTGAAGAGCGGCCTTCTGTCGCGGCGAGGGACGACAATGGATTTCAGCGTCCTAAAGATGTACCTTCAGCTCCTGACCGTTATCGTCAGGAAGTAGATCCCGCGGATGAATTTATCTCGGCGCCTCCTTTGGAGGACGAAGTAATGCCGGGTAATGAGTTTGAGCGTATTGCCGGCCCCGGTCGTTATCCCAAATCGGTTGAAGACCTTTATGGAGATGACAAAGATGAGTTTGAGCCGGTGGACGATTACCGCGATTTTTCCGATACAGATCAAATACAGTACCAAAGAGCGCCGGGAGGCAGTCGAGGTAGAGATGACTTGCGATCCGGCGCTAGACAAACCCCTGCCAAACCTGGAAGAGGTCGCTCGGCTTATGATAGATATGAGCCCGATGACGACGCTTTTTATGATGAAGAGCAACTGGACGATGACAGAGTCGGGGGCGGATTGTTTTCGAGAAGCCATAGGCCAAGATCTCAGGCTAGATCGCAGTCATACCATGATTATGATGATGACTATGATGGCGACTATGATGATTATGGTGATTATGGCAATGACTACGCTAGACAGGAAAAGACCAAGCGGATAATTTTCTACGCGGTCTTCGGTATTCTAATCTTAGTCTGTATCTTCGCTTTGGTAAAACTTCTCAAGAAGGGTGACCCGGATGAAACGGTGGCTCAGGCGGGCACAGATGTGACAGCCCCTCAAATAGAAGCGGATGCGGACGGGGACGGTACCGATAGCAATATCACTTTACCTGCTGGTCAAGATGATCCTGACAAGACCACTGAAGATGACACTACTGAGAGCCAGGCGGAAGAGAATACAGGAGAAACAACTGAAGCAACGGATGGCGAAGACCAAACCAATGGGGAGAAGGAATATATTGAGCATGAAGTAAAAAAGGGTGACACTTTGTGGGGTCTAGCTAAGAAATACTTCCCTAATGCGAATATCAATAAAGCTATGGATGCTATTATGGCTGCCAACGGTTGGGATGATCCGGAAAACAAATCTAATATACGGGTTGGGAAACCTGTTAAAATACCCACAAAGCTTGACTGATTTTTTAAATAACATTTGTTTATTTGTTGACGAAAGATGTCTCATAACTACAGGTTATGAGACATCTTTATTAATCAGATTTTGCAAATTTAATCAAGCATGTTCCGTCTTGGTCAAATACAGCTGTACCCAAGGAACGCAAAAAAATCTCATTCGCTACCGGTATCTCGCTACTGACGCTTGAATACAATTCTCTTTCCAATGCCCCAAGCACAATATACTCAATCTTGTATTTCTTTAAAATATCTAACACTTTTCTATGATCGGGATCAGTATAGACTTGCCTGACTTCATCTATTCTTGGCGCTACCAAATTTGCCCAGGCATCAGGGTTATCGGGTGTTTGTCTCCATAACCATTCGTGCGTAGGCCAGCCAACTACGGTTGGTAAGCCGGTAAAGGCGGACACCAGATTGAAATCGGAATAACTGACGGATACTGCTTCTATAATTACAGGCTGTCCTTTAATATTATTATTAATCCAGTCAATCAGAGTGAAATATGATTTCAATTCTCCAACATTGTCCCCACTTATTTCAGAGGAATTCTTGTTTCTTAATGTAGTGGTTCCGTCAAGAGAAATATAATTTTCCGGCGTAAAAGTTCCCAACCATTGTTCTGTAGCTGTAAACGGGTACCAGAATGGCACTATCATCGCTAAGACCAGTAAAATTACCACTACTTTGCGAGCAGTACTTTGCCTCCAGTTAGCTATCATTTTGGAAAGACTAACTCCCCAGATAAGCATTAGTAACACAAAAGCCTGATAGGTAAATTTAAACATGGTATTTGAGCGCTGATAATCGGCGCCATAAATATCTTTAACATAGATCAGCTCCGGAATTATCAGCAAAATTACCGCGGCTACAAAAATAGCGCTCAGCAAAATACGATCTGATCTCAACAAAAAAATAGTATCTGAAGATAAGGAAGGCTGATTCTCCGCCTTCTTACTTTCATTTTCTTTTAAGGCATATTGTCTAACAAGCAAGAGCTCACTTAAACACCAGATAAAGCCCGCCCCCAGCATAACCCCCCACACTACGAGAAACTGATACAGACTAGTATGACGATCGGTTAGCTTTATGGTTTTGCTGATCGCTGAAAAGTTAAGATTAAAGGGCAGGGCAATCAAATGCGCGAGGGCGAACAGCGCCGACACTTTCGCGGCCGCGTAACTAAGACGGTCGGTAGCTATGATCAATAAAAGGTGGTTTATTATAGCGGCAACAAGATATAAGAATAGCGCGAGTAATGGCGACTTGACCATCAGAAAGGGTGTCATTATCAGCGCGACTTGTATAATGAAGACAGGAAGCGCCTGCCACCTAATTAGAGGTAAAGTTGAGCTATGGGTGATTAACCAGCTTAACCAAGAAATCAGAGCGAAATAAATAATAAAATCCCAAAAATTTGTCATCATAAAGCAAGCTAGAAATACCGCTAACAGCCAAATCTTGGTATCGGAAAAGGATCCTTTGACTTCCGCTATCGCTAATGAGATACGTATCTTTTTGCTATCTGTTTCTTCATTACGAGCCAGTTTTAGAATCAATTCTCTGTCCCAAAGTTCTGATTTTTCTTGCAACCAACCACGGCGCCATAAGGATGTAATAATTATCAGGAGCCCAATTACACAAGCTAAATTAAGCAAATGAGCGTGTAGATCAGCGACTAAAAAAGAATAATAGGGAAATTCATGAATCGTAAAATCTTCCACAGGCGGATTATGACCTATAAAGCGTGTGGAGTCTGAAAACCAGAAACTATCGACATTGCCGGTCATATTTGGCAGTATCCCGGCAATTTTTCGCAACATAGGATGTAGTGGTGATTTTGTATCGTAGAGGATGGAATGGCCATTGCCGCCAAAGCATATCAGTAAAGCTACAATTGTTCCGGAAAACCAAGGCAGAAAGCGTCTTTTTTCGCGACAATGTCTCTGTAAAATTTGATAGCCCAGAGTAAAGCTTAGAGTGCCGGTTAGAGCCATAGTTGATGACAGGGCGAGATTGTAGGAGATTTGCGGTTTAATACCACTTATTTTCATCAAGATAGAGGTCAAGATATGGCCCCCATAATAATAATTTATGGTTTCTCCCGCAAACCACATGTCAAGAGCCGGGAGTGTAGAACTACGCCATAAGCTGTTCAAAAAGCCCAAATTCATCATTTTTTCTAAACTGTCCAGTTCCGGCTTAAGCCCTCTGGCAAAAGCCCACAACAGCAGTATGGACGCGAAGATAATTTCTTCCGCGATAATAAGTTTGGGATTTAAATCGACAACAAATCTTTGACGAAACTTCTTATTTATTTGTGGCCATCCCCAGATCACAATAGCGGCGGACAAATATAGTATTAAGAGTGAGTAGCGTGTAAAGGGCAAAAAACCCAGGCCGCTAAACCAGCAGACAATTATAGTTATAATCATGGGGCCCATTATCTTTGCCACAGCGAAACCTGCATCGTGCCCGGAAACAAATAATGACGCCAAGGGCCAAAAGATTATTCCGGACAATGTCCATACCAACCACCAGACAATAAAATATGGGTAATCAGAACCTAGAACCTGAGTTGCCAACAAAGGTACGGCTATTAGTAATAATGCCGGCAACCACTCCTTACTTCTTGTTCTTATCTGTCTAAGCATAAATATCTTTCAGAACTAAGGTGGATACTTCTTCGGCCAGGCGCACCGCGTAATTCATGCCACGATCTTCCGGATAGATTTGCGCCATACCGGCCAGCCAGAGACCTGGTTGCGGGGTAATTACGGAAGGCATTTTTAGACTGTAATTTCGTTCCACTACAGGCTGAGAATACCTGGTGCGGACCAATTTGGTAGACAATACCTTATTATCAGAGGCAGAAGGGAAAGCAGCGGAGACCGCTCTGAGAAATTGTTCAGTAATGTCTTTGTCAGATCTGTTCCAAAGCTTTTCTTCGACACCCAGGTAGCGAGAAAAGTACACTAGATGACCTTTTGGCAGAGGAGAAGGACAGAGATTATCTTGTTCAACGGCAACGACAAAAGGAAGCTCGTCACAGATGGTTGTCCAATACCAGGGTGAAAGCTCTTTTTCATAGACTACATTCAAACAAAGATTAGCCTTATATTTGACAGCTAAGAGCTGATCCCGGTAAGTCCCGGCAGGATAAAAAGAAGAAGCTATTTCCAGGAAAGGCTCAGTCGCGATGGCGCAGATAATTTGATCAAAGGAATGAGGGTAAACTTCACCTTGGATTTTTAAGCCGAAGTGGATCTTCGCGCCGGAAGTTGGCCGCGGGAATATTTCGCTGACGCGACTATTAGTATTTACTATGCCATTATGCGCGGACACGAACTTTCCTAAGAGATCGGCAAGTATTTGGAAACCGCCTTCGATATAGCCAAGTTTTTCTTTGCCACCCTCGCGGGAACTACCTCTAAGTTTAAACTTATTCCAAATCCAGACAGCGGAGATATCTGTGGCATCACGTCCGAACTTAGAACTAAGAAGTGGATGCCACAGAGTGTTCCACGCTTCTTCGCCACAATTTTTTCTCAGCCAGTCACTAGCGAGTTGTTGTTCAAGGGTAGTCCAATCAGTTAAGCGAGAAGCTTTCAAAACAGCAAGCCCGGTACGCAGGCGTTGTAAAAAGGGTATCGGTTTAAAGCGTAATAAATCAAGAGCTGTTGTGAAGGGGTAGAGAATACCGCCTGAAAGTAGCGCATTATCAGCGGTGGACCAGATCAGTCTCGAACTGAGATCGAGTTCCTCTAACAAAGACAGCAAGTATTTGTCACTTGTGAATAAGTGGTGGTAAATATCATCAACATAGCCTGATTCAGTTGAGCCAACTCCGGAGATCATGCCTCCCAGACGGTTATCAGTCTCAAAAATATGGACTTCACAACCGTTTTTACTGAGCATGTATCCGGCTGTCAGGCCTGTTAGTCCGCCACCGACTATGGCTATTTTAGGCCTCTTGCTCATCTTAATCCTCCTGAACCGGCTATTATTACTTATGATACTGTTTTAGATAATATTCTGCATCAGTCAGATTGCGCGCGCCCAATAATATGCGTTGCTCGATTGACATAGGGTCATTATTCTCATTGATGACAACGGTCGTTCCCTGGGACAGTTTAGTCTTCAAGCCACGAGCATGACTGAATTCAGTGGATTTGTCCCACAGATAGGGAACGGGGAAAAAGCCCGCGACGAAGGCTTTATAAAAACCTTCCGCGGAATAGAGATCGGGGATGATTTCCTCCAGAGCGCGGATAAGTGTTCTTGTGTCCCGAAGTAGAGAAGTTTCCCTTATCCTAACTTCATCATTTGTACTCATATCGTCAACTAACCCTTCATGTCGTGCCTGGCGATATTTTTTTAAGGTGTGTAATGTGATACGTACGCTCTCGTTTATTATCTCCGGAGTTGCTAGACGTGAGGCCTCTGAATAACTAACCACATGTATAATCTCGGGACTTGCGTAGTTGTGGGGTTCAATATCGTCCATCAGACAAGTAACGGCGGCTAATTGGATCTTGGCCTCGGTTATATCCGGCTTGAAAAAATCAAGACCGGCTCTTGGTTGCAAAATTATTTGGAAATTCCCATCTGCCAACGAGCGAACCAGCTTTAGCATTGCTCTGGACTTCGCCAGATCTTGTACTCCCCAGGTGCTACGAGGCGTGTTTAGCATATTCTGAAGAATGAATGTCTTGATACCCAATTTTTTGGCTAATTTAGCCGCCAGATAACTAACAGCGATATAAGTAATATCATCGGATCCCCTAAAGGCAAAGTGATGGGAGACGTTGGCCTCAAATGGTTTGCCGGTTCCCGCGATCCAGCTGATAGTACGGATATGCTCCCGCAAATTAGTGTAAAGATCATAGGGGCCTCTACCGTCTAATTTGTTAAACCACCAAAGTGAGAGCGCGTGCCAACAGATATTAATAGTATTCTCATAAATTTTAGCCAAGAGAGGAATGTTTTTAGTTCCGGCATAAGTTCGTATCAGCATTGGCCTGGAAGCTTCATAAAGAAAATTAAAATCAGCTTCGGAATTGACCGGTACGCCACCACCGTTGACCATGCCATCCCAGTTTTCTCCGAAATGTGATTGGCTGAGTTGAGAAGTACCTAAGGATAGAATATCCAGTAAGCCCGCGGAGGCGAGCTGTTCTGCCCAGACACCGCATTCTCTGACCGCGTCAAGGCGCTCGTGATCAGATGAATAAGGTCCGGCATGGGCGCGTATCAGTGGTCTTATTCCGCTGGTAGGAGCCCTGCCTACGAGAGCTTTCGCGTCAGAAACAGCGGTCAGCCTTTTTAAAACTGTATCCTGTCTTGTGCCGAACTCGTGATAATGATCAGCTACAAGATCTGATTCTCGCGCGTAATTTCCCGAGTTAATGATTTGTTTACCGAATTGCTGTAATTTTTCGTCATATTTTCCTACTTCCAGCATATATTTCGGTATTATTTCCTCCGGTACTCCCATCAGCATTAGAGTTTCTTTAACAGATTCACCACCTCTAAAGCAAACAATAGGACCCTTGAATTCTTTTTCAAGAGCAGCGCAGGTAGGGGGTAGGCCACCAAAGAAAATGATGTCCAGTTGTCCCCCCTGAACTTGAAGCAGATTATTATTCTTTATCTCTTCATACAGATAACCGAACATCCTAATAGCGTCAAAGGTATCAAGCCGATAACTAATGCCGAGACGATTAATATTCTCTCTTTTCAGCCAGTCAATTATTTGCCCACGCGCGGAGGCGTCACTATAGTGAGTCAGAGCTCTTTGAACTTCTTCATTAGCGATAACTACTTGGTAACCGCATTCTGTCAAGTGCTCTGCCGCTGACTGAAGCCCAATAGTATGCGCGTCATTGGCTGGTTTTATTAATCCATAAATCTTATTTACTTCAAGGATTCTCATTATTTTCTCCCATGCTATCTGTTACTGATAAACCGTCTCAAGCAAATCCTCACGGAGTAGCGCGGCATAGACATCTTGAATATTAATTTCTTTTAAATTCCTGCCCGTAGCGCGAAAATCAATCCTTAACATCTTACAAGCCAGTTCGATGATCAGCGATGTATAGGATGTCTCTATATCCATCATATGCGCTAAGGTCTCCAGAGGTACCAGTCCGTAGGGAACGTCCTCAAGAATATAGCGGTGATGGAGAGTTGAAGGGGAGTCAATATCATCATAGACCTCAGTCCGGCTAATGACATCGTATAAACTTTCACCTTTGACATATTTTGTATGATAACTGCGGTGGAACCACTCTGTCACGCTATCTATGTAGTAGCCTAACGCTTCCGCGACTTGCAGACGCTCACGGTCGATTTGCTCAATAAAGGCGGCGATGTGAGGAGTAATACTATCAGAATAGTATCTATAGGTAAAATTAGGGTTTTCCGTCCAGCCGCTGTTAAGTAATAGAGGAGCGCAATGTAAAACCATGCCCACATTACCGATGGAGGTCTGTATCATTGATTGGGCAGGCAAAAAATGTCCTCGAATACAAAAAGGTAAAAACTCTACAAGAGACTCATTACACATCGGTCCCAGTCCCGCGATATAGACCGAGTCTTTGAGCGCCATTATATTCACCTCATCTTCAGACTGCTTGCGACAAGTGTGCATTACTGTCTGTGTCTCGGCGATCAATGGTTGCAAATTGCTATCTTGTAAATGAAAATAATGACTAAACTCTATGGCTCCGCAGGTTCGACCGGGATTCAGAATTATCGGACAGGCTTTTTTTAGAGTTCGTCCGATCATTATTGCCAGGTCCCGATGAGCGGTAGCGGGAGTCATAATCATGATCAGATCAGGATTTTGAAGAGCGACATTTATATCAGATGTCACCATATCGAGTTTGGCGGCTCCGGTAATCTGGCCGCAGGTATGTATTGTTTTTGTCTTAGTTAAACGTTCGATATTTTCCGGTGTGCGGTTCCATAAGGTTACCTTATGGTTATTTAAAGCTAGGTGCGCTGACATCGCTAAGCCTGAATTTCCTGCCCCAATTACTGAAATATTCATAATAAACCTCGTAACTCTTTGCGAATGAAATACAAAAAGGTGATATTGCGCTAAGTCAACAATGACGAGTTTATAGCACTGAGAAGACATTGTGACCGTATGTCCGTTCTCAATGTCTCTACAAAATCAATGATTTTTAATAACAGTATTATAAAATTTTAATGTTAAGTCTGTCAATTATAGTAGGATTAAGTCATGTAAAAACGCTTTAAAAAATAGTAGTTTGTTTTTTATTTTTCCGCCCCCCTTGACATATCCTTCCGCAGCTTGCCCGTAGATTCTATGTCTGCTAGACTTTTTGGGTAGGATAAGGGGGTAAAAATTGTGAGAAAATTGGGTCTTAACCAAATCCGTGAACTGTTTTTGAGTTATTTTGAAGAAAGAGGGCATTTGCGCCTGCCCAGCTTTTCACTAATTCCACAGCATGATCCTTCGCTGCTACTTATCAACGCGGGCATGACACCACTAAAGCCTTATTTTACAGGGAGCATTGAGCCCCCCGCTCCTAGAGTGACTACATGTCAGAAATGTCTCAGGACGCCTGATATAGACAATGTCGGCAAAACAAGTCGTCACGCTACTTTTTTTGAAATGATGGGAAATTTCTCCTTTGGTGATTATTTCAAAGAAGAAACAATTGCCTGGGCTTGGGAGTTCTTGACCAAAAATCTTGAAATGCCTGAAGATAAGTTATATGCCACGATTTATTTGGATGATGACGAGGCCTATGAGATATGGAAACAGACTTCAATAGACCCAACGCATATATCGCGCCTCGGCAAAGAAGACAATTTTTGGGAGCATGGTGTGGGCCCTTGTGGACCGAGCTCGGAAATTCATTACGATCATGGACGTGAATATGGTTGCGGCGCTTTAAGCTGCGCTCCCGGTTGTGAATGTGATCGTTTTATTGAGATCTGGAATTTGGTATTTACTCAATTCTATCGTGAAGAAGACGGCAGTTATACACCTCTGAAACAGAAGAATATAGATACCGGGGCAGGGCTGGAACGCTTAGCTGCCGTTGTTCAGGGTGTGGACAATATTTTTGAGGTTGACACCATACATGAGCTGTTACGAGCAGTCTCTACACTTTGTAGAACATCATATGGAGAAGATAAAGTTCAAGATATATCCTTGCGCGTGATTACTGATCATCTGCGCAGTTCCGTCATGTTAATAAGTGACGGCGTATTGCCGGGTAATGAAGGCCGAGGTTATGTACTCAGACGTTTAATTAGAAGAGCGGCGAGACATGGGAGATTGCTGGGAGTGGAGAGACCTTTTTTATTCGAGCTTGTACCTCAAGTAGTTTCAATTTCTAAAGGCGCGTATCCCGAACTGATTGACCGTGAGAAAATGATAGTTAGTACCATTCGTATGGAAGAAGAAAGATTCGCGACAACTGTGGCCCAAGGCCTCAGTGTTCTAAAAGACCTGATCGCTAAAAGTCAACAAGAAGCGGCGAAAATTCTACCGGGGGTGGACGTTTTTAAACTGCATGATACATTTGGCTTCCCCGTTGATCTAACTAGAGAGATTGCCGCTGAAGCAGGATTAGATATCGATGAAGAAGGCTTTAAGGCGCAAATGGAGAAACAGCGCCAAACAGCGCGCCACGCTCTTAGGGAAAAGGGCGGATCGGCGTGGGACGCTAAGACTATGCCGCGAGAACTATCTGAACAAGCGGCGACTATATTCAGGGGTTATGACTACCTGGAATATACCGACAGTATTGATCTTATAATTTTGCGACGGGAAGAAGAACCGAAACTCACAGTTGTTGAGCAGGCCAAGCCTGGCGATAAAGTGATAATCGTTGTTTCCGAAACGCCTTTCTACGCGGAAGGTGGCGGGCAAAAGGGAGATACAGGCTCAATTAGTACGAATACCGCCAGACTTAGAGTAGACAACACGACCGTAAGCGATAACGGTGTTTATCTACATCACGCGGAGCTGTTAGAAGGTCAAATTAAAACCGGCGAAGAAATTACTCTGACAGTGAATAAAGATCTCCGCCTTGCCACGGCCAAGAACCATACAGCTACACATATGCTTCATAAGGCTTTACGTCAGGTACTGGGAGAGCATGTCATGCAGGCCGGTTCCTATGTAGGCCCCGATTATTTGCGCTTTGACTTCACGCATCATGGACCGTTAACCTTTGCTGAGCGCGATGCTATTGAATATCTGGTAAATGAAACAATAGATAGGGACTTTCCTGTGACCACCCAGGTCTTATCGTTGTCAGAAGCTATTGAAGCAGGAGCTCTGGCGCTTTTTGATGAAAAATATGAGGATCAGGTCAGGGTTGTGAAGATAGAAGATTATTCTTTAGAGTTATGCGGTGGCACTCATCTTCACAGCACCGGACAGGCGATGACTTTTGTCATTTTGTCAGAAGGAGGGATTGCTGCCGGAGTACGGCGGATAGAAGCTGTGACCGGACTAAAAGCTTTTTCTGAGATGCGTCGGCTCCGACATATACTGAGACAGGCTGAGGAAAAACTGAAAGTTAGCGGCACAGAAGTACCACTTAAAATCGCTTCGTTACAAAGTAATATTAAAGAGCTACGACAAGAACTATCCGCTCTTAAAGCCCAAGACATATCGTCCTCAGCTAAAGAATTATTGACGAAGGCTACGCAAATCGGTGCCGTGACAGCCGTCATAGCCAAGATTGATCTGGAAAACGCTGAACAGCTGCGAGCTGCCGGCGACCATATACGTGATCATTATGAATCGGTTGTCGTAATCTTGGCTGCTCCCTTGGAAGATAAAATACTCTGGTTGGCGATGGCCAGCCAAAAGGCAGTTAAAGCCGGCATTCATTGCGGTAATATAATAAGAGAAGCAGCCAAAATAACAGGGGGCGGTGGTGGAGGACGGCCTGATATGGCCCAGGCGGGAGGACGAGACCTAACGAAATTGGACTCCGCCTTAACTCGAGCTAAAGAGATTATAGAAGAACAATTAGACTAATAGATTGAAAATAGACCTGGAGGTTAAGATGAAAATTCAAGATGATTGTGTGTTTTGTAAAATTGCGGCAGG
>DUNL01000243.1 GCA_012839385.1 Clostridiaceae bacterium | reverse complement strand
AGAAAGTCTTACCGAAACTAGAGTCATATAATCTCGAGCTTGTAGCCAAGGTTCTGGGTATAAACCCGGAAGTCTCGCACCGAGCCGAGGCTGACGCCAGAACTTGCGGGCAGGTCTTCATCGCTTTACTACGGCGCTCAGGCTGTAGCAGCATAGCTGAATTGAATGAAAAATATGGACGCAAGAGCTTTGAGACAATGCGCCGCGAAAAGTTGGGTAGTTCACATATAATTTTACTCGCTCAAGATGAACTGGGTCTTTATAATCTTTACCGTCTAATCTCAAAGTCTCATATAGATGATTTTTACTACCGTCCCCGCATCAGGAAAAGCTGGTTACGTTATTTTGGCGCGGGTTTAATCAAGGGTTCCGCTTGTAGTCGAGGACAAGTATACGCTACGGTATTGAAATTGTATCGCGACTCAGAACTTAATTTTGATCAAGCTTTGACCAAGCTGGCAAAACCTCAATATAGGTCTTTAGCTAGTGACTATGATTATCTTGAAATCCAGCCCCTGACAAATAATTACTATCTATTGCAAGAAACAGATTATCCTCTACGCAATGAAGAGGATTTGAAGGCCATGAATCGCTTGATTTGGGAGCTGGGTAAATTGTCGGGGAGACCAGTTTGCGCCACTTGTGACGCTCATTTTCTAGATCAGGAAGACCAGATCTACAGAAGCATCCTCACCTATGATATGGGTTTCGCGGAAAGAGAAAAAGAGCCGGAATTGTATTTCCGTACTACGGAAGAAATGCTGAAAGAATTCTCATATCTGGGAAAAGATAATGCTTATAAGGCTGTAATAACCAATCCCAACAAGATAGCAGACAAGATAAAAGCGGGCTTATTACCTTTTCCCGCCGGCTCTTTCCCACCTGTGATTGAGCAGGCGGAGGAAGTTCTAAATGAGCGCACTTGGTGTCAAGCTCAAGATATTTATGGCCGGGACGGAGTATTGCCGGAACAGGTCGCTACTCGAATCAATAAAGAGCTTGATTCTATCTGCGATAATGGTTTTGCCGTTATGTATTATATTACCAGCGAGCTGGTACGTCAGTCTAATGCCGATGGCTATATAGTCGGTTCCAGAGGTTCGGTAGGATCATCTCTGGTCGCTACTCTATGCGGGATCACAGAAGTTAACCCCTTACCGCCGCATTATGTTTGTCCGGAATGCCACTATACTGAATTTGACGAAAGCGGCGCGTACGGTTCCGGTTATGATTTACCAGCCAGAGATTGTCCGGATTGTAATACCGTTTTGACCAGAGAAGGCCAAGACATACCTTTTGAGACATTTTTAGGCTTTGAAGGCAATAAACAGCCGGATATCGATCTCAATTTTTCCGGTGAATATCAGGCGCGAGCCCATAAATTTATTGAGGACATGTTTGGCGAAGACTATACTTTCCGTGCCGGCACTATTTCGGGATATGCTGAAAAGAATTCCAGCGCCATGGTACGGAACTATTATGAGCAACATGAAAGAACCTGCAATCAGGCAGAGACCAAACGCCTGGCCGCGGGGATCAGCGGCGTTAAAAGAACAACAGGGCAACATCCCGGCGGTATAGTGATTGTGCCTCGCGAGCGCGAGATCTATGACTTTACTCCTATTCAATATCCGGCAGATAAATCAGAAACCGGAGTTATCACCACTCATTTTGATTTTAACGCCATGCACGATACAATTTTGAAGCTGGATATCTTGGGTCATGACGATCCTTCTATGCTAAAAATGCTGGGAGATATTACCGGTGTTGATGTCCAAGCCATCCCCATCCCGGATCCCGATGTCATGGCCCTCTTCCAGAGTACGGAGGTATTAGGCATTCCCGAGGAAGAGTCCAGTATAGGTTCCGCTGTCATCGGAATACCGGAGATGGGAACTTTCGCGGCGCGTAGAATGATAGCCGAGACGAAACCGGTTCGTTATTATGATCTGGTGCAAATTTCCGGTTTATCACATGGTCGCGGTGTCTGGGCCGGTAATGCGCAAGATCTGATCAGAGACGGTATCTGTACTATTAATGAAGTAATTGGTTGTCGAGACAGTATTATGACAAGCCTGATTTATGCCGGAATTCCCAATAAGACGGCTTTCGACATAATGGAACGAGTGCGCAAGGGCAGAGGATTGTTACCTGAACATGAGGCAGAGATGAGAGAGCACGATATACCTGAATGGTATATCGACAGCTGCAAGAAGATTCAGTATATGTTTCCCAAGGCTCATGCTGTAGCCTATACGATCTCCAGTTTGCGTATCGCCTGGTTTAAGGTCCATCGTCCGGAGGCCTATTACTGCGCTTACTTTACAGTGCGAGCTGATGAATTTGACAGCAGTCTGATGTGTCGTCCCGAACATGAGGTGAGAAGAATCAGACGAGAATTGAGAGCCGGTGGCAGATTGGATGCTAGAGAGCAAAAGCACTATTATATTTTAGAACTGGTTGAGGAAATGCTGCAACGCGGAATAAAATTTTTACCGATTACAATTGAGGACTCCGAAGCGAACGAATTTTTCGCCCCGGAGCCGGGAAAGATTAGGCCACCTTTGTCAGCTATCCCGGGTGTATCCGCGGCTCAAGCTGAGCAGATTGTAGCGGCCAGACTGGAAACCTCCTTTAAGACACATGATGATTTAGCTCGCCGCGCCGGAGTGGGACCTGCGGTAATCGCGGCTTTACAAGAGGCAGGTGCTCTAGGTGATTTGCCGGAGAGTGACCAAATTGATATTTTCTCACTGCTGGAGGAATGATCATGTACGCAGAAGTTTGGATAGAAGAAGCCACGCGCCGGTTTGATCGCGATTGGACCTATATAATTCCGACAGCTTTAGAAGATAAAATCAAGCCCGGCTGCTTAGTAGAGGTGCCGTTCGCCAGACGCAAACAACCGGTAAGGGGTTATGTATACCGCGTATTGGAAGATATACAACCCACGGAAAAAAATATAGAAATGCGTTACATTGTCGGCCTGTTAAATCCGCGTCCTTTACTTACTCCTGAACTATTAGAAGTTGCCAGGGAGATGCGTAGAAGATATTTTTGCTCTCGCGGTCGAGCTGTGAGAACTATGCTTCCCGCTCTAATAACAACAGTGGGCGACAAAAAGGAGCTGGCCGCGAAACTGACAAATCCTGACGAAATATTACAAATGTTGGCTGAAGATGAGTTCAACAGTCTGGCGCATATTCGTGTTTCTGAGTTTTTACTCCAGCATGAGTCGGCAACCCTATCCGAGATCAGACAGGCCTGCCAGGTAAGTACAGGCATACTCACATATATGAAAAATAAGGGCCTTCTCACCTATTTCCCTCAAACAACAAAGCGAGAACTGTCTGTCGGATCCAATCTGCAAATTGAAGAACAGGTGATTACTCTGACTAGCGAACAGACCGGAGCAGTGGAAAGCATTAGCTCATCTTTAGCCGAAGCCAAGTCAGGACACTTAACAGAGTTTTTGTTACGCGGTGTAACAGGATCCGGAAAAACAGAGGTCTATCTCCAGGCCGCGGCCCAAGTCTTGGGGCAGAATAAATCCGTATTGATTCTGGTTCCCGAGATAGCTTTGACTCCTTTAATGGTCGCTAGAGTTAATAGCCGTTTTCAGAAAGATGTGGCTATTATGCACAGCAGATTAACTCCAGCCGAACGCTATGAAACCTGGCAACGTATTATCAGTGGCGAAAAGAAAATAGTTGTCGGCGCCAGATCAGCCATCTTCGCGCCTCTTTCTAATCTCGGACTTATTGTTATTGATGAAGAACAGGATCAGAGCTATAAATCGGAGACATCACCACGCTATCATGCTGTGGAGCTGGCGCGTATTAGATCACTACTCACCGGCTCAATTTTAGTTTTGGGTTCGGCGACACCTTCTGTGGAAAGTAGTTACCGGGCCGCTGAGGGTCGCAGTAGCAAGCTGGAATTGCCGACCAGGGTAGGTGAGGCGGGTATGGCTGAAGTAGGAATTGTTGACCTCAGGGCAGAGAGAGCGGCCGGACACAAATTATTGTTTAGCAGACCTTTGATTGAGGGGTTGCGCCGGACCTTTGATAACAATGAACAGGCTATGCTACTTATAAACAGAAGGGGTTTCTCCACTACTGTTGTTTGTCGGGACTGCGGTTACAGTGTGATCTGTCCTAATTGTGACATTG
Organism: Clostridiaceae bacterium; assembly: GCA_012839385.1. Classification (GTDB taxonomy): domain Bacteria; phylum Bacillota; class Clostridia; order Saccharofermentanales; family DTU023; genus UBA1046. Next base: position 5,816 of record DUNL01000243.1, on the reverse strand, counting down.
CTCTTACCGCGCACAAAAATCCCTGGCAACAGGGTAAAGATCATTTGATCTGTCATTATTGCGGTAAGATTTATCCTCTACCCGCTGTTTGTCCTCAGTGTAAGGGTGATGAGCTGGATACTTATGGAGCGGGTACTCAGCAAGCTGAAGAATTGTTCCAAGAGCTTTTCAGTCCGGCTACCGCCATTCGAATGGATCTTGATACAACCAGCGGTCGCTTCTCACATCAAGAGATCCTGGAAGCCTTCTCTCGTCATGAATATGATTGTCTGATAGGTACTCAGATGATTGCCAAAGGCCATGATTTTCATAATGTCACCTTGGTGGGCATACTATCAGCCGACCGGATGCTGGCTCAAAGTGACTATCGGGCCGGCGAGCACGCTTTTCAACTTCTGACTCAAGCGGCTGGGAGAGCAGGACGTGGAGATCTACCCGGACGGGTAATAATTCAGACTGTTCAGCCGGACGATATAATCATTAAGTCCGCCGCGAGGCAAGATTATGAGACTTTCTATACGCATGAGATTGATTTTAGGCAGAGAGCTGAATACCCGCCTTTTGGGCATATCGGCTTGATATTGTTATCCGGGCGCGGCGAGAAAGAGGTCAGAATTCAAATGGACAAATTAGAACAATTTCTGCGCGCCCAAATCAATCATTATCCGGGCAATTTTCCTACAGTGCAATTACTTGCCGGGCAAAGAGCTCCGCTGGCCAGGCTCAGAGGACGTTATCGTTACCGCTTAATCGCGAAATCTCCCTCCAAAGAAGAACTGACGATGTTACTGCGCGCCGCTGACAGCTTTCGCAGGCAGGCAGGAGTTACAACCGTTCTTGATATTGACCCCTATTCTATGCTCTAGGAAGAGACATGTTATAATTGTGGTCTGGAAGGGAGATTCCTATGGCATTGCGAAAAGTGTTAACAGAAGGCGATCCCACTTTAAGAAAAAAGTCGCGTCCGATTACGGCTTGGAATGAGCGTCTTAATGTTTTAGTTGCAGATATGAAAGAAACTATGGAGGCCTATAACGGCATAGGACTAGCCGCGCCACAGGTAGGTATTTTACGCCGTGTTTTTGTGATGAATATAGCCGGCGAAGAACTTGTCGCGGTAAATCCGCGTATTGTTGAGGAAGAAGGCGCGGTTGTTGGTGAAGAAGGTTGCTTGTCTTTGCCCGGTCTGGTAGGCGATGTTGAAAGACCGGAACGCATTATCCTTGAGGCGGAAGATCTGGAGGGCAACACTTTTCGCCAAGAGCTAACAGGTTTGGCCGCTGTCTGTGTCTGCCACGAAACGGATCATTTAGATGGTATCTTGTATCGCGACAGGGCGCTCTCAGCTTTAGTTGACGCGGAAGAAAGAGCCAAAGAAAGAGCTGAAGAAGGAAAAGAAGGGTCTGATCAGGATGAAGAATAATAGAGAAAAATATCTCGTTTTTTTCGGCACTCCTGAATTCGCGGTGACAGTTCTGGACAGGCTCCAAGCTGGAGGCTTGCTCCCTGATGCTATTGTGACGCAGCCGGATCGCCCACAAGGCAGGAGAATGAAACTGACCCCTCCTCCGGCAAAACTGTGGGCTCAGAAGCATAGTATTCCCTGCTTTCAACCCGAGCGTGCCCAGGATGAGAAGTTCCTGGAACAGCTCAGGACCCTGGTCCCTGATGTTATTTTAACTGCTTCTTACGGTCAGATTTTGTCTCAGGAATTGTTAGATATTCCCACAATAGGCTGTCTCAATATACATCCATCTCTTTTGCCACTTTATCGCGGCGCTGCCCCGGTTCAAAGCTCTATTATAGCCGGTGAGGTCATGACTGGAGTTACTGTCATGGAGATGGAGGCCGGTATGGACAGCGGTCCCATTTTGGCTCAAAGAGAATATCCTATTGCGGAACATATTACCTCCGGGGAACTTCTCAATGAATTGGCTGTTGTGGGCGCTGATTTGGTCTTGGAATTGTATCCGGCTTATCTCAAGGGAGAAGTAAAAGCTATTGAGCAAGACCACGAAAAAGCTACTTTTGCCAATAGATTAAACCGTGATACAGGGCAGATTGACTGGTCATTGCCCGCTCGTGAGATTCACAATCTGATTCGCGGTACCCAACCCTGGCCGGGAGCTTATACTTTCTGTCAAGGGAAAAGACTTAAAATTATTTCCTCGCGGGTAATAGACGATTCCAACCAATCCTTCGCGGACCCGGGTACTCTTATCTGTTGTGATAAGACTCTTACCGTGGCCGCGGGTACCGGCCTGCTGGATCTGGAGATTATCCAACCTGCCGGCGGCAAGGTAATGTCCTGCTGCGAATGTGCTCATAATTACACTACAGGTATTGTTCTGGGTGGCTAGTATGCGCTCTGCCGGGATTAAACTTGGTGATTTCTACAGTCTGACACTTCAGGACTTATATAATTGGTGCGAACAGCAAAATTTAGAATCCTATCGCGCCGAACAGATCTTTAATTGGCAGAAAAAGGGTATCAGTGATTTTGATCAGCTGTCGAATATAGATAAACAGACACGCTCGCTACTGGCGGCTGACTTTGATCCCTCGCCTTTACAGTTACGAGAAGAATACTCTTCGCGGCTTGACAATACTAAAAAGTTTGTCTTTTCTTTGCGAGACGGCAATATAATTGAGTCTGTTTTGATGGAGTACAGATTTGGTTATTCTGTTTGCATATCTTCTCAGGCCGGTTGTCGTATGCAGTGTCGTTTCTGCGCTTCAGCGGGTCAAGGCTTCGGTCGTGATCTGACAGTAGGTGAAATGTTGGCGCAAGTAGCTTTGATTAACAAGATGTGTGACTATGGCGTGAAGCGAGTGACGGTAATGGGCATAGGTGAGCCCTTCGACAATTATGATAATCTGGTCGAGTTTCTTAAACGCCTTAGAGATCCAACGGGTTTGCATATCAGTTTACGTAGAGTCACGGTATCAACTTGCGGGCTTGTAGATAAGATGATAAAATTCATAGATGAAAATTTGCCGATAACGCTGTCAGTTTCACTTCACGCGCCCAATCAGGTAATCCGAAAAAAGTTGATACCGATAGCAGTTAAATACCCTTACCGGCAATTGATCGACGCTGGCGAGAAATATGCCGTTAGCAGTGGTAGACGAATAACATATGAATACGCGTTGTTTGCGGGAATAAACGATCAAGATAAGCATGCTGAACAGTTGGCGGCCGTATTGCGCGATAAACTATGTCATGTTAATTTAATCGCCGCCAATGAAGTACCGGGACTTGATTTTCGCTCAGCCTCCGAACCTAGGATACAAAGCTTTAAAAAGGTTCTGGAAGCCAACAATATTAACGTCACTTTAAGGCGGGAACTGGGGTCAGATATAGCCGCTGCCTGTGGCCAATTAAGGAGAAGTGTCGAAAATGCTTGAGAATCTGCGTTATGCGGCTATGAGTCGTAAGGGACCTTCTCGCGCTGGCAATGAGGACAATTTTGTCATTGTCAGTAAAGAGAATGTCTTTCCGGTTGTATTGGCTGTCGCTGATGGCATGGGTGGTCATAAAAACGGTGAGCTGGCGAGCAAGACCGCTATTGAGGGAATAAAGGAAGAGCTGTTCCCCCAATTACCTGTTAAAGATGACAAAGAAGTTATAGAGAAAGTGCTTACTGAAACAATCCAGCGCATCAATACTAATATATTTAAGCGTTCGCTTGAAAATGAATCTAATAGTGGTATGGGCACGACCCTTACTGCGGCTGTGTTTTATCCTGACTTGGCTTATATTTGCCAAATCGGCGACAGTAGATGTTATTTATTGCGTTCGGAACAGATGGAACTATTGACTAAAGATCAGACCTTGGTTCAGGAAATGATAGATCTGGGTGAAATCGAAGCCGGTGAGGCTCGCTTTCACTCGCAAAGACATATTTTGACACAGGCTTTGGGTTCGCCCGATTATGTAAGACCAGGCATTGTAACACATACTCTTCTTGAGGAGGACCGTTATCTGCTCTGCAGTGACGGTCTACATGGGTATGTACCTGATGAAGAAATAGAATGGGTGTTGAAAAATTCTCATAGTGTTAAAGAGGCGGCGGAAAAACTGGTTGATATCGCGCATGCATCCGGCGGCAACGATGATGTAACAGTTATTGTTGCTTTCATCGGTGCAGGAGGAACAAATGAAAACAAGTGATTATCAGCTGGCTCCCGGTACAATTATCGGTGGCCGCTATCATATTGTCAGTAGTCTGGGGCAGGGTGGTATGGCCTCAGTATATCTGGCTCAAGATCTTAATTCGGGTCAGAATGTAGCTTTGAAATTAATGCATGATGAACTGGCGGATGATCCGGAATTCATTAAGCGTTTCGCTACCGAAGCTAGAGCTGCCGCCAGTTTGGACAATCCCAATATTGTGCGTGTGCTTGATTATGGTCAGGATGGTCAGACCAGATACATTGTCCAAGAATATGTTGAGGGTCGCACGCTCAAGGATCTAATTAGGGAAAACGGCTATCTCGACTATAGATTAGCCACGCCTCTAATGATTCAGATTGGCTTGGCCTTGGAGCATGCCCATCAACGTGGGGTTATCCACAGAGATATAAAACCGCAAAATATTATGGTAACTCCGAATATGGTGGTCAAAGTAACTGACTTTGGTATCGCCCGTACTTCTAGCGCTAATACCATTACTCTGACCGGCGGCATGGTGCTCGGCTCTGTTCATTATTTCTCACCTGAACAGGCGAGGGGAGGAGCCATAACTACCCGTTCCGACTTATATTCTCTAGGGGTCGTGTTTTATGAAATGTTGACGGGACAGCTACCCTTTGACGGTGAGTCTTCGGTTGCCGTCGCTATCAAACATTTGCAGGAAACACCGGCTTTGCCTTCCACTTATGTTCGCGGTTTGCCTCCGGCCTTGGATGCTATTGTCAATAAAGCCATGCAAAAGAATCCGGACGGTCGCTATCAGTCGGCCCGTGAGTTTGTTGATGAGCTGGATTCTTTCATGATTGATCCCAACGGGGTTTTTGGAGTTATTCCTAAGACAGCGGTTAATTGGGCAGGGTCAACTTCCGCTATCGGTCTGCAAAAACAACAGGCCAACTATAACAAGTTGCGCGAGATAGAACATACATATAATAAACGACGCACCTCGCGCTATCGTGACACGGCTATGGTTATCGGTATTGTCGCTGTGACCTTAATATTGGTGTCGGTGCTGGTCATTTGGCTAGTACAAAGATTCAATACTGAGCCCGAACAGAACGATTCTCTGGAGATTACTTTGCCTAATTTTGTCGGCCAAAACTATAGTAGCTCGCTGGAAAAATTAGAAGAACTGAGAACTCAGGGTCTGGAAGTTCAGGTTCATACGGAAGTAGACGATTCCGTTGAGATAGGTATTATTTTGCGGCAAGATCCTGAATCAGACGGTACCGTTAAAATTAACCCTAAGGGCACTGTATTAAATATCTATGTTTCAGAAGGTCAGGGCGCTGTCAAGGTTCCCGATGTAACCGGGATGATGCGCTTAGCCGCTGAAGAGATAGTTGTCGCTGAAGGTTTCCTGGATGTAAGATTCCAGCAGGAAGCGTCTGAAACTGTAGAGCGAGACAAGGTCATTCGTACCATACCGGAAGCAAACAGCCTACATTCTCCTGACACTACGATCACAATTGTATATAGCTCAGGTTCTGCTGTAGTCGAGGTACCGGACATTACTAATCAGAGCTTGGACCAAGCGATTCAGATGCTGGAAGACGCTAATCTGGTATTAGGCGGTCAAACAACGGTAGGGGGGCGCAGTATTGCCGACAATAAAAAAGTT
>DUNL01000268.1 GCA_012839385.1 Clostridiaceae bacterium | reverse complement strand
TCCTCTTAGGTACGCTGATAACGATGGTTTATTTTCAGGCAACAACCTCTCCCGCCAGGTTTCAATTCCTCTTAGGTACGCTGATAACCTGTTCCTCTTTTTGCTATTCTCTCAACGGCATCTCGTTTCAATTCCTCTTAGGTACGCTGATAACACCTCTTACACCTCCTGTATTACAAAGCTCAGTTTTAGTTTCAATTCCTCTTAGGTACGCTGATAACCAATTTACAAAAGCAAAAATCCCATGTCCCAAGAAAACCAAAACCGCATAGTTATACGTTTCTAAGCGAGTGTGTTGGTTTATACCATTTTTACCAATCGCAACTCCCTTATTGATATGTATTATACTTTAAAAACCCTTAAAATGCTACAAACCCATTCATTAAAGGAAAAAACGATATGATTACATATAAACAGTTGTCGTCGACCTCTGGGATTTTTTACACTATCGTGGGTCGACGACAACCAAATAGCAATATTTAAAACATTATTTCCAGTTATATAATGATATCATCACCACCTTTCTTTAGTCCAATAACCTCTCGTGAATAATATTTTGTAGTCCTTAAATAGTAGAAGATAACAGAGTCCTCTTCTTTGTTAATAATCCGATTAAGTTCAATTTTCAATTTTTTCAATGACGCATCTGATATATCACCTTCGAGTACAGAGTTTTGGACCCAGTGCAAGTATTTGCGACATGTTTTTAGAACTTTAGCAACCCTTTTTTGGTTGACATCATAAACAATGATAACAAACACTGGTGTTACCAACCCTTTACTAATGCTTATTTTTCGAAGCAAACTTTCCGCCTGTTATCAACAAGCGGCAGTGCTATTACCGGTAGCTATAGACGGATCCTTGAACGCGTCTTCGATATCCGGCGTATTGTCGAGTGCTATTACCAGGTAGCTATAAGCGGTTCATATTTCTTTTCCCCCATCAAGTGCTTCTCAAGTTTATATAGTTCCAGACGAATCAGCCGTCTATATGACACATTGCGGCCAATGTCACGATGTTTGATGGTAGTCTTAAGTTTTTCTTCCAATTGGGAAACAAAACACTGCCGTGCCCTCTCCTTCATCATAATCCCCTCAGTACCCTTTTCAAAATCACTTGAGGTAATCATATTCCTGCCGAGTAAAGTAAAGATAACCCGGTCAACAATAATCGGCTTAAAGATCTCTGCAACGTCAAGGTTAAGTGTAAAACGGCGAAAATTTGTGGTATGAAGGTATCCGATACGGGGATCAAGGTGGGTTCTGTAAATTTGGCTTAGACATACTGTATAAAGAAAAGAGTTACCAAAGCTAATCAAGGCGTTCAGGTGATTTTTGGGCGGCCTTCGGCTCCGGCTTTCAAATATAAAATCAGGCTGCCCTATAATTTCATCAAAGGTACGGTAATACTTGATTTTGTATTTGAAAGCCGGAGCCGAAGGCCGCCCAAAAATCACTTGAATGCCTTAATTAGCTTTGGAAACTCTTTTCTCTACACAGTTTGTTTAAGCCAGATTTACAGGACTCACCTTGATCCCCGTATTGGTTACCTACATACCACAAATTTTCGGCGTTTCACACTTAACCTTGACATTGCAGAGATCTTTAAACCTATTATTGTTGACCGGGTTATCTTTACTTTGCTGGGCAGGAATATGATCACCCGTAATGATTTCGAAAAGGGCACTGAGGGGATCATGATGAAGGAGCGGGCACGGCAATGTTTCGTTTCCCAATTGGAAGATAAGCTTAAGAGAACCATTAAACATCGTGAAATTGGCCGCCATGTGTCATATAGACGGCTGATTCGCCTGGAACTATATAAACTTGAGAAGCACTTGATGGGAGAGAAGAAATACGATCCGTTTATAGCTACCTGGTAACAGCACCGCTGTTTGTCAAGTATGGGTGAAACGTTTGCTTCGAAAAAGCAAGCATGAGTAAAGGGTTGGTGGGTAACAGTGTTTGTTATCGTTGTATATGATGTTAACCAAAAAAGGGTTGCTAAAGTTCTAAAGACATGCCGCAAATACTTGCGTCTGATATATCACCCTCGAGTACAGAATTTTGGACCCAGTGCAAGTATTTGCGGCATGTCTTTAGAACTTTAGCAACCCTTTTT
>DUNL01000139.1 GCA_012839385.1 Clostridiaceae bacterium | reverse complement strand
GCGGGTGTAGTTCAATGGCAGAACATCAGCTTCCCAAGCTGACCACGAGGGTTCGATTCCCTTCACCCGCTCCAGATGCCTTTTTAGCTCAGTAGGTAGAGCGCATCCATGGTAAGGATGAGGTCATCGGTTCGATTCCGATAAAAGGCTCCATATTAAAGCAGGGTAATTGATACAATCAGTTACCCTGTTTTTTGTTTTGCCTGAGTCAGGGTAATCTGAATTACATCAGCTCACCCTTTTTAAAAGCTAATCCCATAATGCGGATAGTACAAATCCGCAAATGCTGAACGTTTTTTGTCACTGAACTGATGTGAAATCACAATAACCGTTCGGTCAAGCGCAGAAGGATTCGCGAATTTCCACAGCCCTACAGACCGCAACATACATAGAGGACAAGTCTACACTTAAGATTTATAATAAATTTAGAATCGCATAGATCGTTACATGAAATCCTTTGGTGCAGTTTGTATTGAAGGCCCAAAGTATTGTGGTAAAACATGGACATCACTTAGCAAATCGAAAAGTGTTGCTTATATTGGCAGTCCTGAACGTAACTTTGAAAAGAGACATGGCAGCAAAAGATTAGATAGATATTGATCCGGATACTATTAATGAAGCTGATACAGTCGTTCAATTTAATGATGGTACCTGGGGAGCTATAAAGATTAAACTCGGTGCAAATCAGATTGATCAGGTAGCCCATAACCTTCTAAAATTAAAAACCATTATGCAAGAAGAAAGAGATAACCCGCCCAAGGTGTTAGCTGTTATATGTGGAATGTCGAACCTTGCTTATCAGCGAAAAGATGGTGTTACGTGATTCCAATAACGGCATTAAGTCCACAAGATACGGCTTATGCCTAGCGGATCAGCTGAAATATACGGAGGCTAAATATGCTTAATCGATCCTGGTAAAGTAAGATTACTAATGCAGTCTGATTTGAGCTAAGTAAAAGTATTGAACATCCACTGATAATCAATCGTAATTTATTCTCCCTGCTGCTCTGATGATGCCTAGCGCACTTTTGGCCATGTCGGCTCTCGAGTGAAAATTGGAAGAAAGATTGATTAATTCGAACAAAATCGTTACACAAGTGCATATCTATTGGAAAATAGACAAATATAAATGGTGATCCACATATAACTACTGTTGTACGTTATGATACTCGCACCTATTGTAAATAATATTATTTGCAATAGGTGTCAAACATTTCTATAATCCGTCCCATAAGCATAGGATCAGGTTCAAAGCACTTTTTCTTATCCAGGTATTTGTTCATAAATTCTTCTGTTTCATTAAAACCCGCGATCATGGCTACTGCTTTTACCTGAGGCTGTCTATAAAGAACATTTCCTACCGCATAAGCGCCCCAACTATGTCCAAAAAGGGCTAGGGGTAAATCCTTGTACTCTTCAACTGATTTGATGTGATTGATCGCATTATCCAAATCAATAAGACCTTGTGGTAGTCCCTTGACGGAATCGCCGCCACTGTTGTCGTTTCCACATGCGTCAAAGGCAAACACATAATATCCTTGTGAGCAAAAGTAATCCACGAACGGCATATACATATTGTGTCCACCGCCACCAAGACTATGCGCGATCACAATGACTCCCTTGGTTTCGTTATTGTGTTTTGAATATTTGTAACCGGCGAGTGTAATATCGTCCGATTGAAAATCACTTCTCTCCATTCGCAAGCCTTCGTAATCATATACCGAGAACAGTGCCCATGACTCTGTTTCAAATCTCTTTCCGAAGATTGACTCGTACGCTATTATCGTAACAATGGGCAAAATAATTAGCAAAATTACGAGCAAAACGCTAATCAATGTAATGAAGATGATTTTTTTCTTGTTTTCTTTCGCTTTTTTCATTTACAGTTATCGTGCTTGGACGGTGGACGATAACGGATAGCATGTTCATCCGGTACAAATAATCGATATCCATTCGCCTCGGAACATTCCTCCTCAGTCACAAAAGAAATCTGTTCGTTGTCCTCACGATTAATGGCGCAACCACGCAAGTACTTTGCCAACTTGCATTTTGGAAAGCGGTCACATGTGAAGATACAACATGATCTTTTTTTGTTTTCCATCTTAGTCTCCCTCTAGTTTAACCTGTAATCAATTAAATAATATCCTTAAGTCAGCTTCTATCAAATGTACAATTTTGACCAGGTTCATGACGCCATTATTGTCTAAAGTGCCTCAATTTAGATTGTTTTTCCCAGTTTGTTTTGGTACACTTTATATGATTATTACTGGACATCTGTATCAGCTATATATATGTTAGCAAAAATTATTCATTCAATTATGGTAGAAACAATTTTTCAGACAAAATTTTCAAACAAAAAAAGGGAAGGATCAAATTATGAGCAAAGTTAATTTACAGGATCGCTACCAGCTCTTTATTGGTGGTAAGTGGGTTGACGCTTCTGATGGAGCAGTCTTCACAGCAACAAATCCGGCAAATGGAGAAAAGCTGGCAGAATGCGCGCAGGCTACCCGGGAGGATGTTAATAAGGCTGTCGATGAAGCATGGAAAGCATTTGAGACATGGAAACACTCCACAATTACCGAGAGAGTAGAAATTTTGTACAAGATAGCAGACATTATTGATGAAAACACGGAATATTTGGCAATGGTGGAAACTCTGGATAACGGCAAGCCCATCCGCGAAACAATGGCGATAGACATACCGTTGTCCTCTGCTCATTTCCGTTATTTTGCCGGATGCATTATGGCGGAAGAAGGTTCTGCTAAGATTATTGACGAGACTTGGCTCTCCTTAATTCTAAGAGAGCCAATCGGGGTGGTCGGGCAAATTGTGCCGTGGAACTTCCCCTTTCTAATGGCTGCTTGGAAATTGGCACCCGTGTTGGCGGCAGGTTGCTGTACTGTTTTCAAGCCTTCCAGTAGTACGTCCCTTTCTGTTCTAGAATTTGCGCGACTGATTCAAGATGTTTTGCCGCCGGGTGTATTCAATGTGCTTACTGGATCCGGTTCCAAAGCCGGTAAATATATGTTGGAACATAAGGGTTTCCGCAAGTTGGCCTTTACCGGATCGACAGAGGTCGGTCGTGATATTGCTCTGGCCGCTGCCGATCGCCTGATCCCCGCTACACTTGAATTGGGTGGAAAGTCAGCCAATATCTTTTTCCCTGACTGTGATTGGGAAATGGCAATGGATGGCGTGCAATTAGGTATTCTCTTCAATCAGGGACAAGTCTGTTGCGCCGGCTCACGTGTCTTTGTTCATGAAGACATATACGATCGTTTCGTTGAGGATATTGTCGCGAGATTTAATCAGATCGAGGTCGGTTTGCCATGGCTGGAAAGCACGCAGATGGGAACTCAAATCAGCAAGGGACAGCTTGAGAAAATTCTCGCCTATGTTGAGATTGGTAAAAAGGAAGGGGCAACTGTTCTTTGCGGTGGTGAAGCCATTACCGAAGGCGATTTGGCAAAGGGTTCATTCATGAGGCCAACACTACTTGCTGATGTGACCAATGATATGCGCGTGGCTCAAGAGGAGATCTTCGGCCCGGTTGCTGTTATCATGAAATTTAAAGATGAAGACGAAGTAATTGCTATGGCTAACGATAATCCATACGGTTTGGGCGGAGCGGTATGGACAAAAGACATCAACCGCGCTATCCGTGTTGCTCGCGGGATTGAGACCGGTCGTATGTGGGTCAACACCTACAATCAGATCCCAGAAGGTGCTCCCTTCGGTGGTTATAGAGAATCGGGTATTGGACGCGAGACCCATAAAGTAATGTTAGATCACTATATGCAAATGAAGAGTATTATGATTAATCTGAACGAAGCGCCGTCCGGTTTCTATCCGAAAAAATAATAATATATTGCTTAGATTGCTTTCTCGCTTAGAGAGTATAGAATCCCCAGCTGGGGATTCTATACTCTAACTTAAAGGACGCTCTACATTATTAACTCCTTTTTCGATCTCTATGCCTTTAATTGTCTCTTCGTTGGAAGTTTATAGTATCGACACCCAGTATTAGTATCACAACAGTGTATATATCTAACAATCTCGGAAGCATTCCGGTGTGGTCTTATTCTTAGGATGCTTATTTAAGAAGAATGCTATATTCTCACATGAAGCTTAGATTTTCGAGTGATATGAAACAAAATATATGATTTACACTCCTTTTCGAAAGTGTCATGTTAGAATGTTTTCGAGTACCTTTTGAAGGGAGGAAGGATATGCCCTTTTTTTATGATGCGACCTATATATTAGTAATTATCGGCGCCGTTTTAAGTCTTTTAGCTTCAATTAATGTTCAACGTACCTTCAGTCGCTATTCTAAAATTAGATCAGCTAATGGTCTGACAGGAGCACAGGCCGCGCAAACCATATTAAACGCGACTGGAATTAACGATGTTTCCATAGAAGCAGTTGCCGGCAATCTAACAGACCATTATAATCCCTCTACTAAAACATTGGGACTTTCTAAATCTGTTATAAATGTTGACTCTATTGCTGCAGTTGGCGTAGCTGCTCATGAGGTAGGACACGCTCTACAACATGCCAAAGGTTATGCGCCACTTCATATTAGAACAGGTTTGGTGCCTGTTGTGAATATTGGTAGCCGTCTTGCCTGGCCCGTCATCTTAGTTGGATTGCTGGTTCAAGAGTCATGGAGCGTAACTGTCCTAAGGGTTGGTATTATATTGTTCGCTCTTACCACAATATTTACACTGGTCACTTTACCGGTTGAATTCAACGCTTCAAAACGCGCATTACAAACCTTAAATGATAGCCAAATTCTTAGTCAAGAAGAATTAAAGGGGACACGTAAAGTATTAAGGGCTGCTGCCATGACTTACGTGGCATCGGCCGCTGCCTCTATTCTCTCTTTGTTAAGAATTATCCTTTTGACACGTTCAAGACGGAATCGTTAATAGACAGAAAAGTAATAATATTGGCAGAAAAAGATCTAATAATCTAAGTAGCCCGGGCAATTACCCGGGCTACTTCTATTTGCAGTAATTTTTACTGCCAGCTAGTTTACAAATATGTTTACAGCCAAATCCGCCGCGCTCCGTATCCCATTAATAATAAAGTAATTCCTATAATAGCTAATATATAAGCCGAACCTGTTCCTTTACTCTCACCTGTTGTCGGGAGCTGAGTGGGAGTTATCATCAGCTCATTCTTCATCGCGACTTTGTTCACGATACCGTGCTTGTTGTCAACGGTGAACTCCACATCTTGGGCTAGGGTATAACCTAAGGGCGCGAGATCCTCGGTCAGAATATAGGTCTTGCCTTGGTGAAGACCTTTGATCACATGCGGTTTGTCGGTAGAAGTCCAGCTCTCTACTACTTCTCCGGACTCTTTCTCCTGCACCGTGAGCTTTGCTCCTGGTAACTCCTCGCCGGTAGTAGCGTCAACTTTACTG
>DUNL01000022.1 GCA_012839385.1 Clostridiaceae bacterium | reverse complement strand
CATATGCAATCGATATCACATTATGCATGATATTCTACGGTAAAGATGTAATCTACCGGGTACTGTTTCCAGATCCTCGTGACTTATGACTATGTCTCGGGGAATGAGGAATAACTCTGTTTGCGTGAGTAGCAGTATAAGTGAGTGCATATAGATAATGTGCAACAGAGGTAATAATCAGAGAAAAGAAACCGATTACATTGTCTTTCCATGTTTCCAGTTGAATGGTAAATGAAGAGTAAAAACGAAGGGAGTATGGCCAATGAGCTATTATCCAGAACAAGCTGCTGAAATGTGGAACGCAGTAATGAATTACAGTGAAACCGTGGTGAATACAATTATTGACTGCATCGATGCCAAAGAGGAGTTGGGCTATGATGTATCAGAGGCACGAAAGCATGTCGATGCTGGGTGGGGGGCTTACACTAGCGGTGACTATTGGCGTCTTCAGAAAATTATCGCCATGATCTGGGCGGCTCTCAGACAGGCGCCTAAGATGGTCAACGACGATTACAAACCGGATAGCTGGCAAGAGCTTAAGATGAGTTGGACTGTTACTGAGGACCCAAGTGGATACGATGTGAGTGAAGAAAATGCTGAATTTCGCAACAAGGTGTATGGGGCATGGTATGGAAAATGTATTGGCTGTGCCCTTGGGGATCCGTTAGCGGGTTGGCCTTCTGAAAAGGTACGCGAGAAGCATGGGCAAATCACAGATTTTCTTCAGAAGCCGGATACTCGAAACGATGATATAAATTATCAGATTATAGTGCTGCATTGCATTGAGGAATTTGGACCTGAGTTCACCAGCCGGCAATTAGGCTATGAATGGGTAGAACATCTTAACCCGGAAAAGACATATACGGCAGAGCGTCAGGCTATTGAAAATATCCGCCGAGGCTTAGTTCCCCCCTATTCCGCACGCGAGAATAATCCGTTTAGCGACTGGATAGGGGCTCAGATGCGCGGAGAGATTCACGGCCTTATTGCTCCGGGACGTCCGGATCTCGCAGCTGAGCTTTCTTACAAGGATGCGATAATCTCCCATGTGAAAGAGGGAGTATATGGAGAGATCTTCAACTCCGTTATGGTGAGTCTTGCCTTTGTGATGTCAGATGTTGAACAGATCATAAATCATGCTCTCGGTTATGTGCCGCGTAACAGTCAATTTTCATCTGTGGTAAGGTCTACTCTGGCTAAGTGCAAGGAATGCGACTGCTGGGAAGATGTGCTCGATTGGATCAATGAAACTTATGGTCATCTGCACTGGGTTCATACATTTCCTAACATTGGGATAGTAGTTATGAGCCTCATGTTCGGTAAGGGTGATTTTAGCGAGAGCGTTCTGATATCAGCGAGTTCCGGATGGGATTGCGACTGTACGACGGGCCAGGTAGGGGCCACTATAGGAACTATTGTTGGTGAGAAAGGGATTCCAGCGAGGTGGAAGGAACCTGTGGCTGATAGACTTGATACTGACGTAATTGGCTACGGCACAATAGAGTTGCCGGCCTTGACCGATTGGACATGTAGTATAGCCAGAAGAGTTGTAAGCAAACATGCTAAGTGAGGGAAAACGGTATTTCCTTATGTTAATCCGCTAATTAAGCAGACCCAGAGGTCCAAAGTACAGGCTTATGAATAATTAGCCGGAGGAGGAGGATTTGGGAATATCATGTAGAATATTTTAAGCAATCGATTACATATTCACTATACTGTTTTGTCGTGCTTCACTTGGACTCTGATCTCAAATTAATAAAAAGCATGAGAGGGAAATTAGTAATGATCAAGCTCGTAGTTGTTGGCAGCTTAAACATAGACCTAACCATGCGGGTTAAGAGCTTGCCTTTGCAGGGTGAGACGGCTTTGGCAAGTGACTTTAAGATGACACCTGGCGGGAAAGGGGCAAATCAGGCCTTAGCCAGCGCACGGTTTGGGGCGTCGGTTAAAATGGCAGGACGTGTTGGGCAAGACCAGTATGGAAAGAGGTTGCTCTCCAGTATGAAAGCAGGTGGGGTAGAT
This sequence comes from Clostridiaceae bacterium, assembly GCA_012839385.1. Lineage (GTDB taxonomy): Bacteria > Bacillota > Clostridia > Saccharofermentanales > DTU023 > UBA1046. Next base: position 3,887 of record DUNL01000022.1, on the reverse strand, counting down.
GTCTCATATGTCATCCAGGACGAGAATGTAGCAACAGGTATGGCCTTGATTACAGTAGACAACACGGGTGCTAATACGATCACTGTTTATCCTGGAGCCAACAATTGCTATGCATATGAGGATGTAGATGCGCTTGAAAGTGTCATCGCAGACGCGGATGCAATTATTGCTCAACTTGAGATACCTATGCGTACTGTAGAACGAGCATTTGCAATTGCCAGGCAACACCATGTAACTACAGTGCTAAATCCATCGCCGGTCAACTCCCTTAGCCGTGAATTTCTAGCAAAAACCGATATTATTATTCCCAATGAGGTAGAGGCCTCCAGTTTATGTGGGTGTTCGGTGAAGAGTGTTGATACAGCTATTCAGGCTGCCAAAGAGTTGGTCAAAATGGGTTCCGGCATGGCTATTGTGACTTTGGGCGAAAATGGCGCTGTTTCTGCAGATCAAGAGGGAGTCTTTCATGTGCCTGCTTTTCCTGTATCACCTGTTGATTCTACAGGAGCAGGCGATGCTTTTGTTGCGGCTTTTACGGTAGCATTGTCAGAAGGGGTAAGTGTTTTCGACGCTCTTCGGTATGGGTGCGCAGCAGGGGCCATTGCTACCACCAAGATAGGTGCTCAATCGGCTGTGCCGACAAGAAAAGAAGTAGAGCAAATGGTAAGAGATTGCAATAAGTGACAGGCACGTTGATGTGTACCAGCAAGTATCGTGGGATTTGGGAGGTTGAGTGATTACTGGATTGCCGGTCAGGAAAATGAACTACTTTATAGCATATTACATGGTAATTGGCTGTTATCTGCCTAAGGAGCGTACTGAAAGGGGGCGAAGCAGAGTAAGACTGCATAAACGTGGAATACCGGAGACTTGCTGAAGTCATCTTCGATATTCCTTGAGTTGTTTTATTAATCAAGATTCTAGGAGGTAATGTTAGTGAAAAAACGAATTGCTGCATTGACTTTTACCTGTGTGATCTTGCTGTCCCTTATGATTTCAGTATCGGCTGCCACGCCCAAAAGAGTTGCATATATAGTCGGTGGCGCTTTGGGGGATCAGGCGTACCTCGACTCAGGACAAGAGGGTATGGATCGCATTAAATCCGAGTTCGGGGTTAAGACAACGACTCTTGAGTGTAACTATGATGCTGCAAGGTATCCACAAGCCCTACACTCTGCTGTTCAATGGAATGCTGATGTAATTTTCATTTTCTCTCATGGTTTTGAAGACTTGCTGGAACAATATGCCGATAAATATCCTGACAAGATATGGGTTAATCTTGACACAATAGTGACCAACGAAAAGAATACTATTACAAGCGCTATCTTTGTTGAAGAGGAAGTAGCCTTCATGGCTGGCGTGACTGCAGCTTTACTTACTACCGACACTTCAATTCCCGGTGTAAATCCTGACAAGGTTATTGGAGCTGTTGGCGGAGATGACGATCCTATCATTCGTGCTTTTATCTTCGGATATGAAAACGGTGCTCATTATATTGATAAGGATGTTGAAATCAAATCAGTCTTTGCCGGTGTGTGGAATGATCCGGTTCGCGGAAAACAAGCGGCAAAGCAGCTATATTCCCAGGGCGCTGACGTCGTCTTCCAGATTGCTGCTCTTACAGGGGCGGGCGTCTTAGAGGCAGCCAAAGATGAAGGTAAGTATGCCATTGGTGTCGATGGTAATCAGAACGGACTGCAACCAGGTCATGTTGTAACCTCTGCCTTGAAAAACGTTGGAGATGTTATCTATGACATTCATAAGACCATACTGAATGATACTTATGAACCTGGAGTAATCAAGGCCTATGGTCTGAAAGAAGGCGGAGTAGGACTGGCAATAGATGAGCACACGAAGGGGATTCTGCCTGAGAAGATGATACAGCAAATTCTAGAGATTGAAGACAAGATTAGACGTGGAGAACTCAATGTTGAGAGATATCCACATAAGAGATATGAATAACTGTAATTAACATAATATCAAACATCTTAAATCCTGGGGAGGAGAGCTCGATCTCTCCTCCCATCCCTAGAATTCCTGGAGGTGTGTAGGACTTTGAATGACGATATAATACAAATGATATCAATAGTCAAAGTATATCCTCCATCAACGCTTGCCTTAGATCGCGTGGGACTTGGTGTGAAGAAAGGCGAAATCCATTCGATTATTGGAGAAAACGGGGCAGGCAAATCTACGTTGATGAAAATTTTGTATGGGCTGACTCCATACGATAGCGGGGAAATCTATTTCGATGGCCGGAAGATTCGCTTCGCTTCGCCTAGAGAAGCTGTTGATGCTGGAATCGGAATGATACACCAGGAGTTCATGTTAATACCGTCATATACAATTTGGGAAAATGTAATCTTAGGCGTCGAACCGGTCAAACGGTTTGGAACCCTTCAAGAGCATGAAGCCAGAACACGTATCCAGGCCTTGGTGGACGAATACGATTTAGGCATAAACATAAATGATAGGGTCAAGGATGTTTCTGTTGCTGCCCGTCAGAAAGTAGAAATTCTGAAACTGCTATATCGTGATATTGACATACTGATAATGGATGAACCTACAGCAGTCTTAACACCGCAGGAGATTCGCGAACTGTTTAGATGGTTGCGACATGTTAGAGAAAGCGGGAAAACAATTATTTTCATCAGTCACAAACTAGATGAAGTATTGGAAATATCAGATAGGATTACCGTAATGCGTCAGGGCAAGCGAATGACAACCGTTGAAAACAAGGGATTGGATAAGGCTGATTTGGCCAGAGCGATGGTTGGACGTGAAGTCATGTTTTCCATAACTAAGCCCACCGGCAAATTTGGAGACACGGTCTTAGAAGTAGAAGGTCTACAATATGTTAACCATGACGGGCAGCCCAAACTTGATGATATTAGTTTTACTGTGCGGAGCGGCGAGATCCTGGGTTTGGCTGGAGTTGAAGGAAACGGCCAATTTGAGTTGGTTCAAGCCATTACCGGCCTCATCAAACCCCAAGCGGGCAGGATACGCATACAGGATTGTGATATTACAGAAGCGAACGTCACAGAGAGACGTAAACTAATGAGTTATGTGCCCCAAGACCGAAAAGGCTGGGGCAGTGCCCAGGCTTTAGACCTTATAGAAAACTCCATCATGACACATCATCAAACGAACTCTGATTTAACCGGCAGGTCTAAATTGATGCTTAGCCCTAAAAAGTGTAGAAAGTTTGCTCACGCACTCATAGATGAATTCGGGGTATTAGCGTCTGACATCGATGCCCCGATCGCATCTCTTTCCGGAGGAAACCAACAGAGACTCATTGTTGGGCGGGAGTTTATGTTGGATCGTGATTTCATATTGCTTGACCAGCCTACCCGAGGGCTTGATGTGGGCTCAATAGAATACATTCGAGCGAAGATACTGAAGAAGCGGGATGACGGTAAGGGGTGTCTGTTAGTCTCCGCTGACCTTGATGAACTGCTCAGTTTGTCTGACCGTATCCTAGTAATGTATCGTGGTGCAATCGTTGCTGAAAAGCGTCCTGAAGAGACAAGCAAAGAGGAAATTGGTGAATATATGTTACTCGGGAGCAAGGGAGGCAAAAGCAAATGAAGAAAAGACAAATTCTTGCATCTTCCCTAGGACTTGTTACTGCTCTTGCAATTGGACTTATCGCCCTATGGCTTCAGGGGTATCCTCCCCTCGAAAGCTACGCCAGTCTTTTCAGGTACAGCTTGCTTTCGAAGGCCTCCCTGCTATCAACCCTCAATAGGGCAACATTACTGATCCTGCTAGGATTATCTGCGACAACTGCATTTGCGAGTGGCGCCGTCAACCTTGGTCAAGCCGGCCAATTCTTGATTGGCGCAATGAGTGTAACAGTGTTTGGTTTGTATGTTAATCTT
>DUNL01000044.1 GCA_012839385.1 Clostridiaceae bacterium | reverse complement strand
TAGACTATTAGGACTAGCTAAGACTCCACTGACAAGCTTGATGTTCGAATAGATGTTTTACCTAGTTCACCATATATTATAAAAACCGGCTCCAAACTCCATCTTCATATTGGCAGCAAAGAAACTATAGCTAGAATTAGACTTTTTGAGAGCGGTGACCTAAAAGCCGGCGAGTCTGGATACGCTAGGCTTAACCTGGACGACAAGGTAGCTGTAGACTATGGGGACCGCTTTATTCTCAGGTTCTTTTCGCCTCTACATACTGTAGGTGGCGGTCTTGTTCTTGATCCCGCGCCGTTAACTGCCAGGATAAATGCTTCCGAGTGGGCTGATCGCATGGGCCAATTAGACGAAGGCGACCCTAAACAAAGACTGTTGCTGGCCATTGATTCGGGGAGTCCCTTTTTTGCTAAGCTGCCTATGGCACTCATCCGCTCGGGATTAAACCGTTTGCAGGAAGATGAAAGAAAAAAAGCTGTAGAGAGACTGGAACAAGGTCAACTTATCTATTTGTTACGAGATCAAGTTGTTATTAGTTCTGATTTTTTAGCGGATATTAGCAAGATAGCCTTAAGGACTTTAGATAGATACCATACTGATAATCCTCTTAGCCCAGGCATTAAACGTGAGGAGTTACGCACTCGCGTTCTGCCGGAAACAAAAATTGAATATAGTGACAGTATGCTGACTTTGATGTTAGAGCAAAAGATGCTGGTTGAGAAAGAGGGAATAATTTCCCTGCCGAATTTTACCATAAAAATGACATCTGCTCAGCAAGACGCGGAACAAGACCTGTTACGGATATATTTTGACCAAGGATTTAGTCCTGAAGACACCAAGGTAATTCTTGATCGCTTCGATAAAAAGTTGGACCCTGAGAGTTTGCTTTTGGGTCTAATAAATAAGGGGGAACTCCATCGGCTCACGGCACAGATTGTTATGCATAGAAAGCATATCGAACGGGCCGAAGAAATTGTTCTCTCCGTCCTGAAAGCAAAGGGTGAACTAAAACTGTCCGACTTTAGAGATACAATTGCCACTTCCCGTAAATACGCGGTTGCCATTTTGGATTATTTTGACCGGATGAATCTGACCCGGCTTAGGGGCGATGTGAGAATTTTGGTTAAGGAAGACCAGGCAAAATAATATTTTCCCGCTTGAAGTTTGAATAATTTTTTTATTTCAAATTCATAGTATAATTAGTTCTGTAAGACAGCAAACAGTCTTCTTGCTAGCGCTAAATATTTCGAGGAGAATGCTATGGTTGAGACTCAAACTATTAAATGCCCCAACTGCGCGGGCCCCATGGTTTTTGATCCGGGAGCCAGTCAGATCCATTGCGAATATTGCGATAGTATCTTTGATCAGGACGAGCTTATCCGTCAGTATCAGGCTGAACAGACAGCTACTAAAAGCGAGGTAGCGAAAAAACAGGAAAAACCGGAAGAACCCTTGTACGGGTACAATTGTAGTAATTGCGGCGCCAATGTGTGGACTGATGATACAACCCTGGCGACATATTGCTTCTATTGTCACAATCCGGTAGTGGTTACTCCCAAAATCGCGGGGGGCTTTGCTCCTGACGGTGTAGTTCCATTTACGGTCCCCAAAGAAGAAGTCATTAATGCCTTCTTAAAATGGTCAAAAGCGAAAAAGTTCACGCCGAGAGATTTCGGCACCCAGGATCATCTGGAAAAAATGAATGGAGTTTATTTACCATTCTGGCGGGCTGATGGTGTAGCGAATTATCGCATCCAAGGTGAAGGTGTAAATTCCTCGGAAAGCCGGACAGGAAAATTTATCACTACGACTAGTGAAGTGTATGAGATTTATCGGGAAGGTATGTTTGAGGCTAATAGTATTACAGCCTTAGCGAACGACAAGGCCGCTGAACAGCTTGTAATAGGGGCTAAGCCTTTTGCTACCGGTGAGGTTAAACCGTTTCATCCGGCTTTTTTACAGGGTTTCTTCGCGGAGCTAAATAATATAACTAAAGAACAAGCAGGATCGGACTTCTCCAACCTGATCCATCAGAACGCTGCTAATGTGGTGGAAAGAAGTGTCAATATGGAGTTTGATACAACTTCTCCGTTTGTAGAATTTACTCCGTTGGAGATTAGAAACTGGCAATTGGTCATGCATCCTTTCTGGCTACTGACTTATAGAAAAAATGACGTGACATATCTTTTCTGTATGAACGGCGCCTCCGGACAAACCTTTGGCGAGTTGCCCATCAGCGGAGCGAAACTATTTTACGTGGCTCTGATCATTGGGGTCGTGCTCTTGATATTACTATTGTTGTTGGGGTATTTCTTATGAGTCAAACTAACTGGGAAGGCGGAAAAATTTATAGTTCCGACGAGCAAAGAAATATTGTATCGAATTTTAAGGACAGTGTTCCGGAATTTGACAAGGGTAGATGGATCAGAATCCTATTAATTGGGCTTGCCATCTTGCTTGTATTATGGATCATTTTCCCTGCCTCAAAACATCCTTGGAACCTAAGGCCGAAGGATAAGAACTATCGTCCTCAGCAGGAGTATAAAGCGGAAAATCCATTTGTCGCTAAGGCCCATGACGAGGTCGGAGCCGAAGCCAGGCGGGAAGCCGCCCAAGATGTTCCGGGCTTAGCGCGCTCGCCTCTGATTGTTGATCAGGCTGATTTGTTTTCAGAACGAGATGAGGAGAGATTAGTTAAAAAAGCGACAAAGGTTTCTGATAAGCACGCTATGAATATTGTTGTCGTTACCGCGGATTCGTCGAGACTCTCCGAAGATATTTCCAACAAGAGTGATAGCCAATGGGCACGTGATTATGCTGATGATTTTTTTGATTACCATCAGTATGGTGAAGACGGTATTCTAATGTTGATTTCTCTAGAGCCGCGTCAAGTATGGATTTCTACATCGGGTACCGGAATAAGATTATTTACTGATCGTCGCATTGAAAATATGTTGGATGAAATCTTTAAATATGCCGACCTGAAGTCCGGTGACTACGCTATGGCTCCTTATATTTTCATCGACCATGTAGAGCTTAATCTGGAAAAAGGTTGGAATGAGAATAAAACCGGAGCATCTGATAAAATATTAAAACAAAAATATTTAACGCCTCAAGAAACTAAAAGGGCTATATTGATCGCTACCGCGATAGCATTGGTCTTTTATGTACAGATCAGGATTCGATACGCGTCACCGAAACTACCAATGCTGTATGATGTTAGAACAAGAGCCAAGGCTAATCAATTAGTCGCTAATGATAAGTATCTAAGAACTGATACCAGCACTAGACGCATTGAGACTAGCTCCGGAGGCTTTGGCGGCGGCGGAGGCGGTGGAGGAGGGTCGAGTACCCATTCAGGTTCAAGTGGTTCTTCTCACGGTGGTGGAGGCCGTGGATTTTAGTATTAATAATTAACATAAGGAGGAAGAAATGACAAAGAATAATATTTATAAATTCCCCTTGCACGAAGTTAGGGAGATAGCTGATCTGAAAGACATGGTTCGTCAAAGTAGGAAGATCTATGGACATAAAAACGCTTATCTGATCAAAGATCCTGTAGCGGCCGGCAAGGTTAGCCCCTACGATCCCGATCTCAAACAGAAGAGAAAGAATGAAAAAGAATTTTTGCCTATAAGCTATGCTAAGGCGGCGGAAGATTTTGATGCTTTTGGTAGTTGGCTTTTGAGAACTTTCCCTGATGGGGCGCGAATAGCGGTAATCGGGGAGACCAGATACGAGTGGTATGTTACTTACTTGGCAACCATAAACGGAAACGGTATTATAATCCCTCTGGACAAGGAGCTACCAGCCTCAGAGCTCAAAACTATGATGGAGCGTTCACAGGCCGAAGTCCTTGTCTATTCTGATGTCGCGTTCGCTAATTTACGTGAAGTTAAAGAATTCTTCCCCCCGATGACTATCGCTATGGATCCTCCGAGTGAAGAGATGGATAGCCTTTATTTCTGGGAGTTGTTGGAAAAGGGCCATGCCATTAGAAAAGAGGGTGACCTTAGCTATGATGAGATTAAGATTGATCCTGATGAGATGCGCGTTATTCTCTTCACTTCAGGTACAACGGCTAAAGCTAAGGCAGTAATGCTCAGCCATCGAAATATCTGTATCAATTTGATGGGCATGTGTTCCTTACTTTATACAGGACCGGAGGATACTTGTCTGTCTATGTTGCCTATTCATCATACCTATGAGTGTACCTGCGGTTTCCTTTGTCAATATTATCGCGGGTGTACTGTAGCTATTTGCCCAGGTCTCCGCTATATTTTACCCAGTTTTAAAGAGGTTGAACCTACTTATGTTCTGATGGTTCCCTTAATTATTGAGTCAATTTATAACGGCATTATGCGCAAGGTTAATTCCGATCCCAAGGTAAAGAGAAAGTTTGATTTTGCTCTTAAATTGTCTAATTTTCTCATGAAACTGGGCATTGATGTCAGAAAAAAACTATTCAAAGACATACATGCTGTTGTCGGCCGTAATTTACGCTTTTTGATTAGTGGCGGCGCTTCTGTTTCAGCTGAGCTTTTGGCTAAACTAAGGGAGCTGGGTATCCACTGTGTACAAGGCTATGGCCTAACTGAATGCGCGCCAATATTGGCTTTGAACAGAGAACACTACTATAACGACAGTTCGGCCGGCTTGCCACTGCCGGGGGTTGAGGTCAAGATTATTGACCAGGACGAGTATGGTTATGGTGAGATTGTCGGCAAAGGGCCTAATGTCATGCTGGGCTATTACGGAGATCCGGAAAAAACAGCCGAAGCGGTTGATGAGGACGGTTTCTTTCATACAGGGGATATTGGTTATCTTGATGAAGATTCTTTCGTTATTATAACAGGTCGCAAACAAAATATGATTGTCACCAGTAATGGAAAAAATGTCTTCCCGGAAGAAATAGAGTTTCTATTGCTTGAGAACGATTTGATCAAGGAGGTTGTCGTACATTCCATAAAGGAAAACGGTAACAACTTCCTCAGGGCTATTATCTTCCCGGATAGAGAAGTTGTTGATCAAGATGAGGAGCTGAGAGGAAAAGCGCTTGACTCCCCGGAGGTAAGAACCCGAGTAGAAGAGATAGTCAAGACGGTCAACAGCAATCTGGTCTCGTATAAAGCGGTACGTAGAATAGAACTGCGAACAGAAGAATTTGAGAAAACTACTGCTAAGAAGATTAAAAGAGCACAGTATTATTAGAGATTTCATGACGGCGGTTTTTATTTTATCTGTATTGCCGGAACAGTCTGAGGGATCTGTCTTTACTTATCCTGTAAAATTGTAAGAAGGAGCGTTTGATGACTGAAAGTAATAAAGTACGTACTCGCTTTGCGCCCAGTCCTACCGGTTTTATGCATATCGGTAATCTAAGGTCGGCTCTTTATGAGTATCTGGTCGCGAAATCACATAAGGGTGCATTTATCCTGAGGATTGAAGATACCGACCAAGATCGCATTGTAGAGGGCTCAATCGAGGTAATTTATCGAACGCTATCAACCTGCGGCCTGATACATGATGAAGGACCGGATATCGGTGGTCCATACGCGCCATATATTCAGTCAGAGCGGCTAGATAGATATTTGCCTTATGCTACGCGATTGGTCGAGGAAGGGAAGGCCTATTATTGTTTCTGTAATCGGGCAGAACAAACTGAGGCTGAATATAACGGTTACGATCGTCGTTGTCGTGACTTGCCCGCGGAGGAAGTCGCTGCCCACATGGCGGCGGGAGATTCGTTTGTTATTAGGCAGAAGATGCCTCTGACAGGTGAGACCAGTTTTACTGATCAAGTTTTCGGCACGATTACAGTTGAAAATAAAGAACTTGAAGATCAGGTACTAATTAAATCAGACGGTTTCCCAACATATAATTTCGCTAATGTGATTGATGATCATGAGATGGGGATTACTCATGTGGTTAGGGGTTCGGAATATTTGTCTTCTACGCCTAAATATAACCTGCTCTACGAGGCCTTGGGCTGGGAGATTCCTATCTATGTGCATCTGCCTTTAATTTTAGGAGAGGATGGTAGCAAACTATCTAAACGCCACTGCGCGACCAGTTTTGCCGATTTGGTTGAACTTGGTTATCTTCCGGAGGCCATAATCAACTATATAGCTTTCTTGGGTTGGTCGCCCGGTGATGACACCAGAGAATTGTTTACACTGCAAGAGTTAGAGAATGTGTTTTCTACCAGTGGGATTAATAAATCACCGGCTATATTCTCTTTGGACAAATTAAACTGGTTTAATGAGCAATACTTAAGAGATATGCCAGGGGATGATTTTATTGATTTAATTAGGCCTTGGACAGATAAGGTCTTCGGCGATCGTTTCTATGATCTTAGTGTCTTAGCCTCGGTCTTACAAACTCGTATTCATAAACTAGCGGACATACCCGATCTCATAGATTTTATGGTTGAACCCGACCCTCTGACTTTAGACTTGTATGTTCAGAAACGGTCCAAATTAAGACCGGAGTCGGCACTAGAGATTTTGGAGCATCTGTATCCTATATTAGAAGAGCTTAGAGTTTGGTCTCACGACTCAATAAAGGAAGAGTTGGATTTATATTTAGAGCAGTCAGGACATAAGTTGGGGCGAGTTATGGGAGCTATCAGGCCAAGCCTTTCCGGTCGAAATGTTACACCGGGCGGCGCGATAGAAATGTTGCTTATCCTAGGCAGGGAAGAGTCATTGCGTCGTCTGGGATACGCTTCAGAATATCTCCGACAACAATCTTAAGCAAGAGCGAGAAGTTTATCTTATATTTTACTTTATTCTTTTTCTGGTATAATTACGCAATATGTATGTAGAGAAGAGATTTTGGGAAAAGGGGATTATAAATGACAGATGTTATTAATACTAAGGCCGACAACGGTTCAAAGGTAATGGCAAGAAATTTTATTCACGACATAATTGATAAGGATTTGGCTCCGGGCGGCAGGCATCATGGGCTGAAAGTACACACGCGTTTTCCACCGGAACCCAACGGGCATCTTCATATCGGTCATGCAAAAGCCATCTATATTGATTTTAGCACCGCTGAAAAATATGGTGGTCTTTGTAACCTACGCATGGACGATACTAATCCCAGCAAGGAAGATACGAGTTATGTTGAAGCCATTAAGGAAGATGTCAGGTGGTTGGGCTATGATTGGGGTGACCGCTTCTTTTACGCTTCCGACTTCTTCGAGGAAATGTATCAATATGCTGAACTGCTGATTCAAAAGGGTTTGTCTTATGTCTGTGAGCAAACAGCTGAGGAAATTCAAGCTACCAGAGGAACACTTACTACCCCGGGTACGCCTTCCCCTTGGCGTAATCGTGACGCGGCTGAAAGTCTGGATCTGTTCCGCAGAATGAGAGCAGGTGAGTTCCCGGATGGAGCTATGACATTACGCGCGAAAATTGATATGGCCTCAGGAAATATGAATATGCGTGACCCGGTTATATATAGGATCATGAGGGAAACACATCATCGAACCGGTGATGATTGGCTTATTTATCCCATGTATGATTTTGCCCATCCAATTTCTGACGCTATGGAGAGCATTACTCATTCCCTATGCTCTTTGGAATTTGAAGACCATCGTCCCCTATATGACTGGGTAGTAGATAACTGTGAGTTACCGAGCAGACCCAGACAGATCGAATTTGCCAGGCTAGGTATCAATTATACTGTGATGAGCAAAAGGAAATTGCTGATACTGGTAGAAGAAAAGATTGTTGACGATTGGGACGATCCGAGACTACCTACCTTGCGTGGTATGCGCAGAAGAGGGTATACTCCGGAAGCTATTATCAGATTTAATGAAAGAAATGGTGTCTCCAAGGCGCCGTCAACTGTTGAATTTGACTTTTTAGAGTTTTGTGTGCGAGAAGACCTTAATGAAAGAGCTCTGCGCGCTATGGGTGTTATTCATCCTATTAAACTGACTATTGAGAATTATCCCGAAGATAAGACGGAGGTCTTCACAGTTGACAATCATCCATTTTATCCTGAGCTGGGAACGCATGAGATTACTTTTTCACGTCATCTTTGGATTGAACGCGAAGATTTTATGGTTGAGCCACCAAGAAAGTATTTCCGCCTCTATCCCGGTAATTTGGTCAGGCTGAGAGCTGCCTATGTTGTTCGCTGCACTGGTTATAAGGAAGACGAGGAGGGCAATATTGTTGAGGTAACTGCTGAATATTTGCCTGAAAGCAGAGGGGGGGTAGCTCCTGAAGGTGTTAAGGTTAGAGGAACAATTCATTGGGTTAACCAGCAGGATTGTCTTACAGCTGAGGTCAGACTGTATGACAAATTATTTTCTGTTGAAGATCCGGACGCGCATGAAGTAGGTTATGACCAATTACTTAATCCGAATTCTCTAACGATTGTTCCTGAGGCCAAATTAGAGCCTGCTATCAGAACGATGGACAGTCCTGTCGGTTTCCAATTTATGAGATTGGGCTACTTCAAAGAAGATTCCAAATTAAGTTGTCCTGAGAAGCTAGTTTATAATAGAGTAGTTACTTTAAAGGAGACTTATAGACCCAAATAAACGGTACTGAATGTTCGGATATATAAGACCAAATAAAGCTGAATTGCTGGTGAAAGACTTCGCGCGTTTTCGAGCCTGCTATTGTGGAATCTGTAAAGCTATCGCCAGGCGCTACGGACAGATACCACGGATGTCTGTATCTTACGACTTGACATTTTTAGCGTTATTGCTTATCGCGCTCTCGCCTGTAGATGGGGTACTTAAGTTGGAGACTTGTATCCTAAATCCGTTGCGAAAAAAACCGATTCTTAAAGATCATAAAGCTTTGGATTTCAGCGCGGATATGGCTGTACTTTTAACTTGGCTTAAAGCGAAAGATGATATAAGGGATGAAAAAAGAATTCGAGGCGGCTTGCTGACCTGCTGTTTGACGCGTTCGGGTAAAAAGGCGTTAAAAATCTATCCGCAAATCGGGTCTTTAATTAAATCTAAATTAAACGAACTCTCTGTCGCTGAACAGGGCTTTCCTGACCTTACCGCGGCAGATATATTTGGAGCTATCTTGTCCGAGCTTTTCGCTGAAGCTGTGAGAAGTGTTTTGCCAGACCTAGCACCAGAATTCGCGCTAGCTCTGGCGGATAGCGGAGCGGGGTTGGGACGTTGGACATATCTGATTGACGCAATTGACGATTATGAAAAAGATATCCATAATGATGAGTGGAATCCGTTTTCAGGTCTCACCATTGAGGCGGCCAAAGAGAAAGCGGATTTCCTGTTAGTTCAAGAAGAAGAGGCACTGGATCGTATTTTTGCTTTGCTTCCATATGAACGGGATGGGGCAATTATATACAATATTATTGTACTGGGTTTGCCTCAGGTGAGAAAAACTGTAATGAAAGGCGAAAAACTGACAAAACTTTAGTTAGTTAAGATTGTTAGTGGTATAGAGGATGTCAGCTGCAAAAAATCCATATGATGTGTTGGGAGTACGCCCTGGAGCCAGTCAGGATGAGATAAAACGAGCTTATCGAGAGCTTGTTAAAAAGTATCATCCTGACCATTACAAAAATCACCCTCTTGAGGAACTGGCTATAGAGAAAATGCAAGAGATTAATGAAGCCTACGATGCCTTGACCTCCGGGAATCAACAAACGGGTCGCTATACACAACAGAGACAGGGAGGCTATAATCCTTGGGCCGGACAATACCAACAGTCAGATAATCCATATGGTCATCCCTATTATGGATACTCACGGTCTGGTTGCTGTAGTGATCTTGCCTGTCTGTGCTGTGCTGATAGTTGCTGTGAGTGTATGGGTGGCGATCTTTGCGCCTGTATGTAAGCCAGATAATTTACCACTACTTAACTTTCAGGAATATGTCAACGCCAAGCACTCAGAAAACTAAAAGCATTGCCATGAACGGTATGCTGACAGCTATTGCTTGGTGTATGGTTATTATCGCTTCCTATCTACCGACAGGTCGTTTTTTTATTTTAGCGATAACTTCCCTTTGTATCACAATCTCTTGGCTTGAATGGGGTAGAATCGCGGCCCTAACAGTTTATTTAGCCGTTGCTTTTCTGACGCTACTCTGGCCTGGACTCCTCAACTCTTTGAGTTTTATTATCTTCTTCGGTCTTTTCCCTCTGCTTTTTTTGTTCTTAAGAGAAAAAATATCTAGAATTCCCGCATTGATAATCTTACATCTTATTATGACGATACTCTTGGTTGTCTCTTTATTGATTTTCGGCATTGATGCTTTCCTTACAGATACAAAAGGACTTAGTGGTATCTCGTTATGGTTAGTTATAGTCCTAGTATTTCAACTAGTTTTGCTACTATATGCGTATCTTATGCGTAGATTAACTCAACTTTGGTTAGACCGTATCAAAAATCGCGACTAATTCTTGCGCTTAGAACTTCTAATCATTCGTAAATAATAGTAGATACGTAACAGATTTCTCAGGAGCGTGATAACCAGTATCACAATTAAAAGTATCACTAACAAAAATATAACCCGTGCCAGATTAGGATTTTTGCTTAAGTTATGTAGGAACAGGGCCATTTGTGATCTGGATGCCAGAATATCACGATCAGGTCCCACATTGGCTGCTATCTTCATACCATTCTTAAGAGTAAAAACAGCTTTACCGGTTATAGTACCTGTAGTAAGTGGTAATAGATAAGGCGGATCCCCCTGATATTGGATTTCTTGCGTCAGAAACAAGTCGTCTTCCGGATGTAAATAATTTATTGTTTCCTGATACACAAGTTCGAAAATATCACCATTTTCCGCGCGTTCTCTAATCCCTTGCATTTTTTCCCCTGCGGTTACAAGTGGAGTTGATTCATAAAAACTATCAATTGCTCCATATAGTCGGGTGGTATCTTGAATCATATTGTTTTTGCCGGCGGCGATTGACGCGGTAATAATCGGAAAACCTTCTTTGGTCGTACCGGAGGTTAGTGTTAGGCTTGTGTCTCCTTGAGCATTGTAGGCCTGGCTGACTTGTCCTTCACTTAAGCTCCATAGGCGATAGATTGGTGAGCGCACAGAAACTAGAAGTTGTGTTTCAACATTAATGGTCAGAAAAGTCTCGAAAGTACTCAGCCAATTGCCCGCTTGAGCGTTGTTATGGAAATTGAGCATAATCTGTATTAAATCAGATATTGAGGAGGTATTCTGAATATTGTCTTTTTCCTGTTCGGAACTGTCATTGCCAAGAGTGGTATTTGATCTAAGAGTAGTTATCTTAGTATTTTTCAGGCCCATATCCTCTGCTGTCTCATTTATTAATTGAATGCCGGATTCCTCAGTTTGGGCCAAAGCCTCAGTCAGCGCGATCGTGGCTCCATCCGAGCTATAGAAAAGCATACGATAGACCAAATATTGGACAGGGAACTGCTGCCCACCTGACAATCTGACATCCCCCGGTGGATCAGCCGCGAGATATCGATCTGCTACTGCAGCGCGACTGCTTATAGCTATCAAATCATCGGGGCTAAATTCCTGAGAGATCAGATGCAGCAAGATTAGCTTGGATACACCCGGGACTGACAATTCAGCGTCAATATTATAACCATATAGATATTGCTCCCATTTGCTGTCGTATACACCAACACCTAATAGATCGTGACTAAATGCAAAATCTTTATATATAAGACTGGGATTGAATGACTCATCATAAACTCCTGGGGTCTCTGCTGCCCTGAGCGGAGAAGGAAGAACATAAATTAACATCAGTACAGTTAGAATAATTAAGAAAGCGGTAAATATCCGGCTCATTAATTTGGTAGAAAACTGTGATCTGAACAATGAATTTTCCTCCTCTAGATATCAGGTAATATTATAGCTTGAAAACGTCCACGTATGCATCCCTATAAGTCTAATAGGCTTTAACATGGTAAAAGATAATTAATGGAAACTGTAAATTTAATGAGAAAACAGAGAGTTATATGGTAGATAATATTATTTGCAGGAACTAACACTTACAAGTAAAATAAATTAAAATCGTGAGGGAATCGGCATAGCTGTCATGAGACAATTTATTAAAAAACCTAATCAGAGTTCTCGGAGTAGCTCATTTAGGATTATTATGCTCATTATAATCCTCTTACTAAGTATGCAATCACTGACAGCTTGTTTTAAGGGCAGTAAACAGAAAGATCGCATAGCGGACTATGGTGAGTACGGATCTGATTTCGCCATTGAGCTGGCGCGAAGTTATCCCTACAGAAGCCCGGGAAGCTCCCAGGAGAGAGAGGCTTCCCTTCTGATAACAGCCGAGTTAGAAAGTTTAGGATATCAGGTGCAGGTGCAGGAATTTAGCTATACGGATTCAGCGGGCGTGACCAAACAGTCACAGAATATTATATGTCGCTTAGACGGTATTGGCTTTATTAAGCTTGACGAAGATGGGAAAGAAACGTCTGAAATAGTTAGAGAAAAGTGGGTAGTAATTGGCGCGCACTACGATGTGCCGGTAACTGGTCCCGACTATACAGTATCTGAGGCTCCGCCAGCAGAAAACGGAGTTGTGGAATCTCCCTACAGCTCTAGTGGGCAAACCGCAAATGTTGAGATAACAGAAGCAGTTGAAGAGACAGCAGAAGATGAGGATGGGCTTGAAGAAAATGTTGTTGATGATCTGGACAATTCACCATGGCAAATGGAGAAGAAGATGCCAATACCTGTAAGTTATAGAACTTATGACGGAATTAATAATAACGCGTCAGGAGTAGGGTGTGTTATCTCGATTGCTAAGGAAATGTTATCCGATTTACCCGGTTATGATACAACTTTTGTTTTTTTTGGAGCGGGTGCGGATAATTATGCCGGCGCCAGAGCTTATTTAGAGAATTTATCTCCCTTGGAACATTCTAAACTTGAAGCGATGTACAATATTGAGGCTATTTTCGCCGGTGACAAAGTATACGCGCACGCAGGAACTAATTCGGTAAAGATCGGTAATCAGAAAGACTATCATTTAAGACGTAAATTGTACGAGGCAACTGATGTTTTTTATAAATATCGTCTCAATACAAACAATGCATATTCACTTTATACAAATCAGTCCGGACTTAAAGTTGATGCCGGTAAAGGTGGGACAAGTATTTTCTCAGAATGGACTGCAAAAGCATCTGATCATACGCCCTTTGACTTGGCCGGTATACCGGTAGTTTACTTTGAATCGGCTGAATATAATATAAATGACATTACTGAACTGGGTATCGAAAGCCGTAACCCTAATTTCAGTAGCACCGGTGGCAAGATTTCCAGCACTCCCTTTGATTCATCCGCTTATTTGACTGCGTTGTTTAAGAGCATGGCTGAGAGTAACGCTAGAAGTGATTTCTTCCTGACCCCTTCTCCGAGCCCGACGAATACGGATCCCCCATTAGCGGAACATACAGACAATGAAGGTAACAATGTCACCAGTACCACCGCGATTCCCATGAAAGAGCTCCCCAGATTGGAAAAACGTATCAATAGTACAGCTTTTATTATTATTAAATCCCTACAAAGAGGACCGGCCGGTTTTACATTTGGCAGGAGGTAATTTCGTGACACTTATTCTCGGTACAACAATTTTGTCAATACCCGCTTGGGTGTTTTGGCTCATTGTCCTCATCGTCGCGGGTATAATAGAAGTAGTAACTGTCAACATGGTTTCGATTTGGTTCGCGGTAGGAGCTTTAGTTTCCTTACTACTTGATATCCACAATTTAAGTCTTGTTTTACAAATTGTTGCGTTTTTCCTTGTTTCAATACTTTGCTTCTTGATTTTCATTCTGTTAGTTAGACCCAGATTCTCTGCCAGCACTGAAGGGATTGTTCCTACTAACGCTGATAGAATTATTGGTCAAAAAGGTGTTGTAGTTAAGGAAATTAAGCCTTTAGAAAATACAGGGCAGATTCTAGTCATGGGACAACTGTGGAGTGCCGGCTCACAAGAAGATAAGGTGATAGCGATAGGGACAATTGTTGAGGTTGTAGAGATCTCAGGTGTAAGAGCTATTGTTAAACTGTTTACAGAAAATTCTGAACATGTCTTGTAATAAAGGACTACTGGGGAAAGGGTTAAATTATGTCAACTATATTAACTATTATGATCTATACTCCACTTATATTGAGCATTAATTATATAAGTCTGGTTATTGCAATTGTTGTAGCTCTGGCCATTTTTATTTTGTTTATTCGTAATATCAGAATCGTTCCTCAAGCTACAACTTTTGTAATTGAACGATTGGGTGGCTACCACGCTACCTGGCAGACCGGCATTCATGTTAAAGTGCCTTTCATTGACAGAGTTGCCAATATTATCTCTCTGAAGGAACAGGTCGCTGATTTCCAACCCCAGGCTGTAATTACAAAGGATAATGTAACTATGCAGATTGATACTGTTGTTTTCTTTCAGATTGTAGATTCCAAACTGTATACATATGGTATTGAAAATCCTATCATGGCAATTGAAAATCTATCTGCTACAACCTTGAGGAACCTAATTGGTGACCTGGAGCTGGACGAAACACTTACTTCTCGAGATGTGATTAATACGAATATGAGACAAATTCTTGATGTCGCTACTGATCCATGGGGTATTAAAGTAAATAGGGTTGAACTTAAGAATATTATTCCTCCCCGTGAGATCCAGCAGGCTATGGAGCGACAAATGAAGGCTGAACGAGAGAAAAGGGAGAAAATTCTCATTGCTGAAGGTATGAAAGAGGCTGCCATCAGAGAAGCTGAAGGTGACAAGGAAGCTGCTATCTTACGAGCTGACGCCAAAAAAGAACAAGCGATTAGAGAAGCTGAGGGGCAGGCACAAGCTATCCTTAAGGTTCAAGACGCTACAGCTAAGGGCTTACAGATGATCAAGGATGTCAAGGCTGATGAGGGACTGATAGCGTTGCGAGGACTGGAGACCATGGCTAAAATTGGTGACGGTAGGGCAACTAAAATTATCATTCCTTCCAGTTTACAGGGATTAGCCGGTTTAGCTCAAACTTTGCAAACGATACTCAATGAGCCCGATCCTAACGCAGATGTAAATATTGATAAAACCTAGGGAAAGAAATAATTGTTAGCTACTTTTGCCGCGAATCAAAAAGTTCGCTCGTTATACATACATGTACCTTTTTGTCAAAGTAAATGTCACTATTGTGATTTTTACTCAGTTGTTATTACTGATCGAGATCTGGAATTATGGCATCAAGGAGTTAAAAAAGAGCTAAAACTAATTGCTCACGCATCTAAACAAGGGGCTTATTCTAGCGGAAAATTAAAGACAATCTATTATGGTGGAGGTACTCCTTCGTTGGTACCTCCAACTCTGATTGGTGAGCAATTAGAGTTAATTAATAGTCTTTTTGGTATAGAATCTGATGCGGAAATTACATTGGAGGCTAATCCCGGCTTTTCTTCAATGGGTTCATTTCGTGACTTAGGCATCAATCGCCTAAGTTTTGGTTTGCAGACAGCCTCGAAAGATCTGCTCAAAACATTAGGACGCGGTACTAATGTAGTAGCGTTCGTCACAGATGTGTTGAACGCGCACAAATTAGGATTTTCAAGAATTAGCGCGGATATTATGATTGGTCTACCGGGGCAGAGTTTGTCCGATGTTGAAAATACTTTAGATTTGCTTCTGGATTTGCCTATCGGGCATATTTCTTTTTATAGCTTAACTTTGGCGAAAGATACTTTATTTGGCGAGAGGTACAGTGGAGAAGGTTATATTCTTTTGCCATCAGATGAGCTGGAAAGGGAGATGTATGATCTGGTTTTGCGAAAACTGACCGCGGGGAAAGTGTTTCCTTACGAAATCAGCAACGCGGCTCGCCGGGGAGAAGAAAGTAAACATAACCTGGTTTACTGGCAAGCGGATAGCTACTTGGGAATTGGTCCTGCCGCCCATAGTTATCTTGGTGGAATAAGAAGGGGCAATCCATCATCTTTACGAAAATGGTCGAATAGGGTTGAACATTTATTTGATACATATCAAGATACAGTCAGTAAAACCGGTAGCAGAGAAGAAGCGTACTTCCCGGGCACTGTTGAAGAAATTATCGATGAAAACTCCGCTAGGCAGGAAACTGTGCTTTTGGGTTTAAGATTGTTAGCCGGGGTACAATATGATAATTTTGAATATAGGCATGGAGTAAGGCTCTATGACGCCTTTTCACGGCAGATTGATAAATTGATAAGTAAAAATCTATTAGTACGTGATGCTGAATCGATAAGATTAAGCCGAACAGGTCTTGATTTCGCTAATGAGGTCTTCCGTGAATTTGTTTAGCTCGATTATCTCCATCTTGGCATAAATGGTAACCAGTTTAAGCTATTTTTTATAAGGTTAATAATAACTAACAATAACAATTTCTCCATCTTCTTGGCTTCATCTCAGCTCACAAACAATTCACTAAAAGTATAAAAGTAGAATATATTAATCAATAAATCAAATAAATCCATCTCGGATAAGTAAAAATAAATTGACATAATAGTTATGTAAAGATAAAATG
>DUNL01000272.1 GCA_012839385.1 Clostridiaceae bacterium | reverse complement strand
TTTTCTACCGCTTACACAAGCATTTGGTATTGACGTTATTCACTACGGGCTTATCTTGGCCGTGAACTTGACCATAGGCATGCTATGGCACTGGCCACAAAAAGGTCCACTCCCAGGGGCGGGGTACACATGCCTATGGTCAAGTTCACGGCCAAGATAAGCCCGTAGTGAATAACGTCAATACCAAATGCTTGTGTAAGCGGTAGAAAAAGCGGGCCAAATATGACCACAGCGCTAATGGTATCGATAAAAGTACCTACTATAAGGAGAATAATGTTGATTACTATGAGTAGAGCAAAACGGCTATGAATGAAGGTCATCATGGCCTCAGCCACTGCTTGGGGAATTTGGTTGATGGTAAGGTACCACACAAAGAGGGAGGCACAAGCCACCACAATAAGCACGGTACCCGTGGAAACAGCCGATTTCTTAAGAAGCTGCCAGACTTTTTTCCAAGTAAGTTCTTTGTAAATAAACATGCCCACTAAAAGGGAATACATGACAGCTATAGCGCCAGATTCAGTAGCGGTAAAGACACCACTAACGATACCGCCAATAATAATTATAGGGGTAACAAGGGCTAAAATGGCCTTGCGACCAGTATCCCAAACCTCGCTCCAACCGGCAAATTTATCGCGGCCACGATAGTTGCGTTTTTTACCGACAAAATAGCTATATACCATCAGGGCTAAACCCATGAGAATACCAGGTACAAAACCACCTACAAAAAGCCGCGCTACAGAAGCATTAGCTAACTGGCCAAAAACCAACAGCGGAATACTCGGTGGAATAATAGGGCCTATTGAACCGGCACAGGCTAAAAGGGACGCTGAAAACGTAGGCGCGTATTTTTGTTCTGTCATGACTGGAATCATGAGACCACCGATGGCTGCTGTAGCAGCAATGGCCGATCCTGTTATACCAGCAAAGAACATACAGGCCAAAATACTTACCATGGCAAGCCCGGCTGGAAAATGTCCTATAATAGCATCAGCAAAATCCACTAGCCGCCTGGAAATGCCACCCTCAGACATGAGGTCTCCGGCAAAAATAAATAGGGCCACGGCTATAAGGGAATAGTTATCTATCCCGGTAAATATGCGCTGAACTACCACGTCCAACGGATAGCCAGAAGACATTAAGCCGATCAGACTGGTAAGACCTAAAGAAAAACTAATAGGAACACCTAAGAAAAAGAAGAAAAATAGAAGCAGAATTATTGCAGATCCCACATCCTCACCCCTCTACACTAGTGGTAGTTAACTTTGCCCACAACTGCTGAACCAAATAATACAGCATTAAGAGCCCTGCCATCGGAACCCCCACATAAAGATAACGCATGGGGACTAGGGTATAAGGCATGGCTTGGGTACCGGCACTGCCAACAAAATTCTTACCTAGTACCACCAGGGCAAGAAAAAAGCAGCCTACACAAATGTCTATGATAATATCTGCCCATCGCCTGGCTTTAGGAGAAAGCATTACTAGAAATACGTCGATGTTAAGGTGGGCTTTATCTCGCACACCTGCCACTGCGCCAAAAAGCACACAGTAAACAAAAGCTATCCGAATTACATCCATGGACCAGGGTATGGAAAAATGAAGAAAGTAGCGCGAGATGACCTCAGCAAAAGTAATACAAGAAATAACGGCCAAAGAAATAGCCAAAACTGCGTCCACCACGCCATCTACCAATTTGTTTAGCATATCTAACACCACAGCCACCTCCTGAATAAGGGGCGGCAGCTGCCGCCCCTTATTATTTTGTCTAAAGCTATTGAGCTATTTAAAGTTCCTAACCCGTTCTACCAAGTCAAGTGGTACCTGATCGGACACTGCTTCCGGCACATCCTTTGTTGCTTCTACAAAAGCATCCCGGTCAGCTTCAATAACTTCCATACCATTATCCTTTAGGTACTGTAAGTCTTCTGCCTCTTGTTTAGCAATGATCTCGCGTTGTGAAGCAATAGCCTCTTTAGCTGCTTCCTCAACTACCTGTTGCAGCTCTGGGCTCAAGTCATCAAAGAACTTCGGATTAATTAGCACCGATCCCGGAGCATAAGTGTGACCATCTAAGGTGAGATACTTTTGGACTTCGTAAAACTTCATGGAACGAATGGATCCTACCGGGTTCTCCTGGCCGTCCACAGTGCGCTGCTGCAGAGCTGTATAAAGTTCACCAAACGGAATTGGAGTGGGAGTCGCTCCCAAAGCCTCTACTAATCCAAACCACACCTTGGCCTCCTGAACACGGATCTTAAGATCCTTTAGGTCTTCCGGTTTGCTGGCCGGGCGAACATTATTAGTAAAGTGCCTCCAGCCCAGTTCACAGAATCCTAAAGAACGCAAACCCTGAGCCAGCAGTTTATCTCCCAGTTCCTTACCAATTTCGCCATCCAACGCTTTATAAACGTGATCCCGATCTCGGAAAAGATAAGGCAAACTAAAGATCTGAAGTTCCGGTACCCAAGCCGGCAAAGAACCGTATGGGAACCATCCAAATGACTACTGTTACTTCTGACGGTTCTTTACCAGCTTGG
>DUNL01000135.1 GCA_012839385.1 Clostridiaceae bacterium | reverse complement strand
AACGAGGCACGAATAGGCCCGATGGTCTCGGGAAGCACTCTTCCTGTGTACTGGTACTCAGTAAGAAGCGCATTTCTGTACCCTTGCTCAAATGCTTCTCTCGTTATGGGCTTCCCGTTAACAGTAGCAATAACTCCGTAGCCGTCGGCAGAAGGTTCTCTGACAATTACTGAGCCTGTATATAGCAATCCTCCTACGAAGGCAATAGCCAACACAATTACCAGAATTTTAGTTGCTCTGGCACCTTTCTTACCACGAAAGCCCCTGAACAAGGGCATCTCCCCCTATCTTCAACGCTTAGTTGTGAGTCTATCTCACTTTCTATCAGCTTGTCAACGGCAGAGGCCCCCACGCTCTCTGCCGATGGTAGTAGACGGCCCATGGCCCGGATAAACTACTGTGTCGTCAGGAAGAATAAGCAGTTTCTCTTCAATAGACTGCATGAGCTGTTCATAGGACCCGCCCGGGAAATCCGTGCGCCCGATCCCACCTGAAGCAAAGACTGTGTCTCCGGAAAAAACCGCACCTTCCGCAAGAAGCGAAATACTGCCTGGAGTATGGCCGGGAGTGTGCAAGACTTCAAGGCATACACTACCTGAATACAGCATGTCTCCTTCAACAAGAAGCAAATCTGCAGGCGGGCTTATCTTACTTTTGGCAAAATTGCCGAGAGCCCGTGAAAGATTACGAGTAGGGTCTTCAAGTGAGAGCGCATCCTCCTGACCTATGGCAATGGTAGCTCCTGTAGCTTCTGCCAACTCCTTATTTGCAGCTATATGATCTACATGTCCATGGGTATTCACAATTGCTTTGCATGTTAAGCCTGCCGCCTTCAACTGCCTCAATATTGCATCCGCATCGTCTCCGGGATCGATAACTATAGCCTCTCTTGATGTTTCACACCCCACAATATAGCAATTTGTCCCAAACGCCCCGACACGGACTGTCCTGACCACCATAAATTGAGTGACTCCTTTCCTTCCACCCTCGTACTCGTCACAGCCGGCGACTTCTGAGAAGAAGAAGTCACCGATGGGCACGGTTGTCTAAGCTCTAAGTGGCAATAACATACCTGTACTGCCTAACCGCCTGTATTAGTTGTAAGCACGCCTTTCTATAGCGCAGCAGCAGGCGATTTAGAA
The DNA here is from genome assembly GCA_012839385.1 of Clostridiaceae bacterium. GTDB lineage: Bacteria > Bacillota > Clostridia > Saccharofermentanales > DTU023 > UBA1046. The sequence goes on along the minus strand of DUNL01000135.1, from coordinate 1,120 downwards.
TAGCTTGTCGCTATCCAGCAGTATAGTTACCGGACCGTCATTTTCCACTGATACAGTCATCATAGCTTGGAATCTTCCGGTCTCTACCAAGAGGCCGGCACCCCGAAGTCTCTTGACGTATTCTTCATACATTTCCATGGCTTTCTCCGGAGGCGCAGCATGGCTGAAGCTGGGCCGTCTGCCTCTGCGGCAGTCACCCCACAGTGTGAACTGGGAGACTACAAGTACCTGCAAATTCAGTTGCAAAACGGAAAGATTCATCTTTCCGTCGTCGTCTTCGAAGATCCGAAGGTTAGCAACTTTGTCAACAAGATAATTCAAATCATCACAAGTATCGTCCTCCCCGACCCCGAGAAAAACTACAAGCCCGGGACCGATCTCACCGACTATCTCGTCGTGGACTGTGACTCTTGCAGACCTTACTCTTTGAACTACAGCTCTCATCAATACACCACTCTCTGTCGATGCACGCAGAATTCACACTGACACTGACTTTCCCGAATGCAGGCCTATCTGCTGTACTCTGCGTACAGCTGTTACGCCTTTGATGCGCTGAACCCTCTCTATAACGGAATTCAAGTGATCCGCTCCGGTTATCTCCACCACCATGTTAACAACAGCTATGTGGTCTTTACCGGTATGAGCATTTACAGCACTGATATTTGCGCGAAGCCCTGTGACGGCATTCATGATGTTGGTCAAAAGCGCGACCCTGTCCACTGCCTCAATTTCCAGTTCCACCGGATATGAGTTTTCCTCACCGAATTCCCACTCAACTTCTATGCAGCGTTCAGGTGACGTTCTGAGCCAGGCGATATTAGGGCAATCCCGCCTATGCACTGAAATGCCCTTACCCCTGGTAATATAGCCTATGACCTCATCTCCGGGCACCGGATTACAGCACCTGGCCATCCTTGCCAGGACATTGTCTACACCTTTTACTCTGATCCCCTGGCTTTCTTGAGGCCTTCTCCTTGGGGTCAGTTGAGTCGGTTCCTTTTCCTCCCTTACCTTCTCAGGTTTATCCGGCGAAAGACGGCCGACTACAAGGGGGGCTGAGATTTTGCTGTCACCTACTGAAGCCAACAGATCGTCAGCATCTTGGAATCCTAACCGCTTT
>DUNL01000130.1 GCA_012839385.1 Clostridiaceae bacterium | reverse complement strand
TTTTTTGTTTCGGTGTATGGAACCTTATCGGGCTTGATTACCTCTTTTGTCCTCACCTGATGTTCTATTGCCTCCTCCATGCTCTTATAGCATGATGTTCCCACGCTACACAAAAGAGCGGCTCCTTTGCAAGCAAGTTCACCCGATTCGGGCAGCAAAAACAGTTTATTGGTGAGGTTCGCTTTTATTTGCAGCCACAATCTGCTTTGAGCCCCGCCTCCGGAGGGGATGATGGTGGTCACTCTGTTTATTGGATCCACCTTGTTCACTAGTTCCAGAAGACTCAAGCTCGTCGATTCAAGTATCGCCCTTACAAAATGAGCGTGCGAATGCTTCTCCTCAATATTGTTAAATCCATCGGGCCACTCAAACTTGTCGGCGTTCGGTTTTGCTGTTAGTCCCTCGCATCCGGGTTCTACAGCTTCCGCTAATTCCAGCAACTCCGGTATGGTGTACTCCAGGCCAAAGTTTTTCTGGTACCACTCCAATGCCGCGGCACCGTTCGTGTTAAAAGCCATCTGGAAATAGCGGTTACTGTCCAGTCCCGGTGCTATATTCACATCTTTCCGCGGATGGTAGCCGGCCACGTAATTCACGCAAGCCAAAACGGTTCCGGTGGATTCACTGATATAATCCAAGTGCGTTAGCCCTGCACCAACTGCTACCATATGGTGATCCAATCCACCGGCAAACATCTTTATTCCCGGTGACAATCCAATCCGCTCTGCTCCTTTGGCGGTCAATTTCCCGATCTCTGTTCCTGTTTTTACCGGTATTGAGAGATCCGCTTGTTCAATCCCGAAAATATTCAATGCCTCTTTCCACCAGGTATGATTTATTATGTCGAGCAACCCTGTCATTGAGGAGGTGCTCAGATCACTGATTTTTTCACCGGTGAGCGAGTAGATAAGATAATCCGATATGGATAGTATATGCTTCGTTTCTTTCCAAATGTCAGTGTCCCTCTTTCGGATCCAATCTATTTTAGCGATCATGGATTGCACCCCCGGCATGATACCTTGGCCTGTCCTAAATAAAAAATCCTTGTTTTCTGTCAGTTTTGTTATTGATTCCGGTAATTCAATCACCCTTTCGTCCGACCATAAGATCAGAGGGGTCAATGGCTTGTCTGCTTTATCCAACAGGACAAAGCTATTGGTCTGCGATGAGTAGGAGAGCGCATCTATCTCTTTGCAAGCTATTTGCGCTTCTGTCATGGCTTGATCGATACATGCACGAAGGGTTTTCCAGAAAACAGCCGGCTCAACCTCACACATCGCATCACGGCTGTTTTTAATAAGCGGTTGACGTCCAAGCCCATGTAGTCTCCCTTTTTCATCAAACAGGCCCACTTTGAAGTAGCTTGTGCCCAAATCTATTCCAAGAAAGAAACTCATCGCGCAAACCCCTTTATTAGCTCGGTCGTTTTATCAACCAGGACAACTCCACTTTCCCAACTAAAAAGTGAGTTTCCTGCTTCATAATAGCCCTTGTCAACCGCCTCCTTGGTGGTAATATATCCTTGTAATTCGCCGTTGGCGTACGTGATCACCGCGACTTTATCGAACCGCTTTTTCAGTTCAAGCGCATATTCGACAAAAATTTCACCTGGCCAGGCAATAATGCACCAATCCCCAATCTTTATTACTTGGATTTCAGCTGGCATGCATGCCTTATAAGCCTTTTCCAGGGAACCCGACTCATTTTTTTTA
>DUNL01000122.1 GCA_012839385.1 Clostridiaceae bacterium | reverse complement strand
GAACCGCTAATTGCCACCTGTCCACTAAGACGATTACCACCTTTTATTCTATAACAAAACACTAAAGACCTCTTTTCACTGACAATCTGATACCGTTATAGAAAAATATCCTAATTATTCTGCTCTACACCACTCATTTTATCAAGTATTAACTCTACTTCTTGTAAAGTCAGATGTTGTGGCCACTCGCGATCATCCTTAATCTTGAGAAAAGAGCGAATATCCTGCTCCGCAGCTTTGCCACAGGCATCATCGATCACATTATGCCCCGCCAGATCAATCAGTACATCTCGTCTAACCTTAGCGAGAGAGGGGAAAAACACGATAAATTCACAGCCTTCGCCAATCTCGCTTTTGAGCTCAATGCGACCGCGATGCAGATTAGTCAACTCACGCACTATCGAAAGTCCCAGACCCGTACCGCCGAATAATCTGGAGCCGGTTGTGTCAAGACGGAAGAAGCGACTAAAAATTTCCTCATGGTATTCACTTTTTATGCCTTCACCATTGTCAATTACTTTAACATATACTTCATCAAATAAACTATTAGCATAAACAGAAATTTTGCCACCCTGCTGAGTATACTTGATGGCATTAGTAATCAAATTAGATAGAATACGTTCGAGAGCGACACGGTCACCGTAAATCAACGGTAATTTACCCAATCTGGTAAAACTCAAATGCTGCTTACGCTCCTCAGCTTGAGGCAATAGACGCTCTGTTACCGACCTCGCTACTCGATCCAGGACTATATGTTGAATATCTACTTGCACGCCTTGACTATCTATTGAGGACAACAATAATAAGTCCGATACCAACTGCTCCATACGTAAAGAATCATCATATATACGCTGGATATCCGCCTTGATACCGGCAGCGTCCTTTTCATCCACACCCCAATCCAATAACGACTCAGACCAAGATTTGATCGTTGTTAGAGGCGTCTTCAATTCGTGGGAGACATTGGCGACAAATTCTTTTCTTCTCCTCTCCTGGTTTTCAATAGCGGTAATATCTTGTACCATCACTATATGACCATAGTATCTACTACTTTCGCCTGCCAGCTTTTGTCTTTGAATGGTAATCCGAAAGGAGCGATCACCGGAGACATAAACTCCCGTTACATACTCATTCCCCAAGAGAATTGAGGCGCGAATCCCGTTTTCCTCGCCATAGATCTGACAAAACTCCTGAAAAGCCTCAGGAATTTCGTACAGCATTGTACGCGCTTTGTTATTAGCGGTCAGTAAATGGTCATCACTACCATAGGCTATAATCCCTAAGTCCAAGGCAGCCAAAATAGCCTGTGACTCAAACCGCTCATGGCGAACTTGATTGATAACGTTCATCATGCGTTCACTTTTCGACTGACGATGGTAACGATCCCAGACTAAGACAGCAATCATACAGATCGCTGTCGTTATAATAGCAGTTACAGCAATGACTGCGGTAGTATTCATATAAGCTCACTTGTCATACTTGAAACAATCTCTAACGGCAATGTTACAGTAATGACTACGGTTGCGTTCATATAAACTCAGTTACTGTGATCCTTGGAAAAATAATAGCCTACGCCACGCTTAGTTAATAAATACTGGTAATTGTCCTGGTCAGGTTCCAGCTTTTCTCTGGTGCGGCGTACTGTTACATCAACAGTTCTCACATCACCATAATACTCATAACCCCAGACCTTCTCGAGCAGCTCCTCACGCGAAAATACCTGGCCCTCATGTCTGGCCAAGAAGCGAACCAATTCAAATTCCCGCAAAGTAAGCTCTATCGGCTTGCCTTGGTAAGATGCTTGGTACCCGGCCTGATCAATCTCCAGATCTCCGAAGACCATTACTTGCTCAGAGTCACTTTGCTCATTTTCGCTGTATTTAACTCTTCTAAGCAGCGCTTTCACTCGCGCCAGCACCTCGCGTACGCTGAACGGCTTGGTAATATAGTCGTCAGCCCCCAACTCCAGCCCCAAAACCTTGTCGATTTCTTCGCTCTTAGCCGTGAGCATAATAATCGGCACCGAAGATTTTAGCCTGATGTGTTTGCAAACATCAAAGCCATCCATCCGCGGCAACATGCAATCTAACAAAATCAAATCCGGTTTTTCATCGAGAGCAAGTTGTAAGGCCGTAGCGCCATCGTACGCCTTTAGGATTGTATAACCTTCACGCGTCAAATTTTCTTCCAGAATATCTACAATATTTGGTTCATCATCAACAACCAATATTTTCAGATCCATAGAACCCTCTTCCTTTTTCCATAAAGGCTAATCAGAATAATTATATCATACGTAGATAGCTAAAAATGCTACCGTTACAGATATCTTGACGATAGCGAACTAATGAGTAATTAACGAAGGCGAAACGGATTAGTCCGCTACGCCTTCGTCAAAAAACAAGATTAATGCTCAGCCCCGCCTACTAGTTCGAGATCTTCTTCATTTGCTATGATCGCTTCCAGAGCCGCTCTAAGGGCTCGGCTGATATCCTCCATCGCCATCGACGGCATGTCCCGGCGCGCGACTACCTGTTCCGGTATAAAGGGAACATGGATAAAGCCGCCACGAACATCCGGCATCTCTCGCGCGATAGTGTAGAGAATACCGTACATTATATGATTACAGACAAAGGTACCAGCAGTGTTAGAGACAGAGGCCGGCAGCCCGATGTCCTGGATCGACTTCACCATGGCCTTTATCGGTAGGGTAGCGAAATAGGCCGGAGCTCCGTCAGCAAAGATAGGTTGATCTATCGGCTGATTACCTTCATTATCTTCAATGCGAGCGTCATCCATATTAATAGCCACCCGTTCCGGAGTGATATCGAAACGTCCACCGGCCTGACCCACGGCGACGACTACATCCGGTCGTTCACGACGCATGGCCTCGGCTACCTTCTCGATTGACTTGCCGAACACTGTCGGCACTTCCAACTTTATTACTTCCGCGCCAAGCCCTGAGACATCAACATGTTTCACAGCTTCCAGAGCCGGATTAATTTCATCCCCACCAAAGGGGTCAAAGGCTGTCATTAATATTTTCATCATTACCTCCTTCTCGCTGACTGCTGCCGGAAATGCTGAAATCAGCATATGAAAAATCTTCACGAATCTGATAGGACAGACAAAATCTGCTACTGTTGTCTCGCCATCATTGATAAACACTGTAAACAAACAATGTGTATAAAACGTTATCTTACAGACAATTTTATTCTATCAACTACTGAAGATATTTCAAGAAAGGCCCGGCTTTCGTATCCTAGTGAGCATACTAGATGTGCTGAGTAGATTGGCGCTATCTCCTGATGGCAAAGCTTGATCTAAAGTTAAGAGAATTTGATCCGGGACAGCAATCATATTCCTCTCTGCTGATAAATAAATTACTCTAATATATAATGTCAGCTAGTTGGTAAGGAGAGGTTTGTGATGGATAGGAAAATAATGGTTATATCCGGTGGATCAAGTGGCATCGGTCTTGCTACCGCACTGTTTTTTTCTGAGCGAGGTTTTAAGGTCTACGATCTTTCGCGCCACGGCGGAGCCCCTGAGGAAATCAGCCATATTCCCTGTGATGTCAGTTCGGAAGAACAAGTTCAAGCCGCGATCAATCAAGTCTTGACTGAGGTAGGTCGCATTAATGTTTGTGTAGTTAATGCCGGCTTTGGTATTGCCGGTAGCCTTGAGGGCACTAAAGACCGGGACGCCAAGCGCCAGTTAGAAATAAATCTGCACGGAGCTCTGCGCCTGGCCAAGGCAGCCCTACCCGCTCTACGTGAAACCAAGGGTCGGTTAATCGCGGTTTCCTCGGTCGCGGGTAATATAGCTATCCCTTACCAATCTTGGTACAGCGCTTCCAAAGCCGCTTTGCAATCAGCCTTTCTCGCCTTGGATAACGAGGCGCGTGACACCGGGGTCAGAGCTCTGACCGTACTGCCGGGAGATACCGCTACATCATTCACTGATAATCGCGTTCACAATCAATCTGATCCCAATTGTTACGGGAGCAAAGTCCGCAGCTCTGTCGGCAAGATGGAAGCAGATGAGCGCCAGGGCAAACCGCCAATCACCGTCGCCAAAGTAATCTGGAGCCTGGCTCACAGAAAGAATCCGCCACCACAAACAGTGGTCGGCTTTTCTTATAAATTTTTGATCCTGCTCTTCAAGCTCTTTCCTCTCCGCTTGACGAACTGGATAGTGGGAAAGCTCTACAGTTAAGCCAAAACAACATTTCCGAATGAGCGGACAAGCTGAGGATACTTAATGCTATACTTCCTTTATGAATATTAACGATTCCAAACATGTTTTCATCGAGCACCCCCTGCCACCCCTATATGATAAGAACAGTCGCATCCTGATCCTGGGCAGCTTCCCCTCAATCAAGACCCGGGCAGCCGGATTCTTTTACGGTCATCCGCAAAATCGTTTTTGGCCTATGCTTTCAGCCCTACTACAAATAGAGCCACCCTTAAAGGCTACTGAACCGAAACGCGCGACTGAAGTCTTGCTCAGACGAAGAATAGCTCTGTGGGACAGTATTAGTTCTTGTGAAATTATCGGCAGCAGTGACAGTTCGATCCGCAATGTGAAACCTAATAATTTTGACGCTATTTTCAGCGCGGCACAAATCCGTCATGTTTTCTGCAACGGCGCCGCGGCTTATAATTATTTTCTTAAGCACCAAGATCTTCCGACAGCAGTCGGCCTCAGCCGAATGCCCAGCACCTCTCCCGCCAATGCCGCCAAATCGCTGGACGCTCTAATTAAAGATTGGTCTGTTATCTTGGACTATCTAGATTAACTATTTTGTTTCGCGCTCCGGACAGGCTCAATTGTCGGCATAGGTATCGAAATAACCCTGAATCAGGACTATCGGTGTGCCCTTATCGCCGGAACCGGATGTCAAATCAGCCAGAGAACCCAAGAGATCAGTCAGGCGACGTGGAGTTGTACCGATACAAATATGCTCGTTGCCATTTGAAAGGCTTCGCTCTTGAATGGACTCGCGCATAGCGTTGTTAAGACCGTCACCGGATAAAGTAGCGAATTCATTATCGGCCAAATATTTCAACTTAATTTCATGCGGAACACCCTCCAGACCTTTTGTGAAAGCGGGGGATACTACAGGGTCCGCTAATTCCCAGATATGGCCTACCGGGTCGCGAAAAGCTCCATCGCCATAGACCATAACTTCAATAGTTTTACCGGTAAGTTCTCGCAAACGCTTTTGGATAGCCACCACACAATCCTCACAATCGCGTGGGAACAACTTAACTTTTTCTTCTGTAGCTTTATTCGCGCCGAGGAGACCAAATTTAGAATTGTAGCCGCTACCGTTCACAGAGACTGTCAACAAATCGTCAAGATTATAAACCTGCTTGGCCCCGGCAGATTCCAACCAGCGCTTGGAGCGCTTGCGGCTATGGACATCACAGGTCAATATTCCTTCTTCATATTTAAGAATTTCACGAACATCATTGGCCAGAATTACCGTCAGTTTACAGCCTTCCTCTCGACAAATCTCATGATATAACTCTATATAGTCAACCCCGGTAAAAGGATGGGGATTACGTCCGAACAGTTGACGATAGTATTCCTCCGTCAGTACTTCACAATACGAGTTAATGTTTTTCTCGTCTAATTGGTCAACACTGACCAAGGCGTTACCAACTTCGTCAGTCGGATAGGATAATTGTAAAGTGATTGTATCCATAGCCCGGGCAAAGGATTTTAACAAAGTGGCAAAGCGATTACGGCTCAAAATTGGAAAGACTATTCCTACTTTGCCGGCGGGGAATTTACTGTGAAAGTCCAAGGCAATCTGATCGACAGAAGCGTAATTACCTTGCGCTCTGGCTACTATAGCCTCCGTGATGGCTATTACATCACGATCTTTAAGTGTAAACGATTCTGCTTGTGCCGCCGCCAGTACGCTGTCAACTACAAAGGACACTATATCGTCGCCCTCGCGAATAATAGGGGCACGGATACCTCTAGCTGTTGTTCCGGTAAGTCTTCGCATATTTGTTTCCTTCACTTCGGTACAGAATGGCCACAGCTATCTGTACTAAACTGCAATGTGTTCGTCAAAAATAATTGTCCGGACAGAGTCGCCGCCTATATCTGTTTTCACAGTTGCCGGCTATTCCGCCACTAATCATGTTATCATAAATGACCCGGGGTAATGATTTTTATTGGTTAATTCACCTGCATCGCCTACAAATAGCCAATCATTTAGAAATCTATCTGTCGCGAGGAGCGAATCAGCCAAACTCTCTTGGTAATGTCCTTGAGGCCGGTGGCGCGGCGAATAGCCTCGGCATAGGCTTCCATTTGGATATGATAGCGTTCCCGGATCAGCTCCTCGGCCGCTTTTACATTATCGGGTACATGGTCAGATTTGAAGTCCAGTAACAAAATACCTTGGTCATCCAACAGCCAGAGGTCTATCATGCCCTGGAGTAAAGTTATTTCTTGGCCTTCAGCAGGTAGCGGTAGTTGGAAAGCAGGTTGATCTTTGTGCAGAGACCGTTGATCCTGCAGAGGATTGTTTTTGAGACAAAGCGCAGGAATCGCCAAGGTAAAGGGTTGCTCGCGATAGACATGCTCGGCGCTCCGCAATCTGAGGCCGCTTTCGGAACGAGCGAAGTTGAGAGCATTGGTGGCGAAAGCTTTTACTGCCGTTTTCTCCTCAGCAAGGAGTCGTTTTTTCTTCACCATCTCCTCTAACTGATTTTCATATTCCCGCTGAATATCCTCAGCTCTGTCTAAGCTAGTGAAGTCCAAGAACTGAAAGACCGTATGTAAGGCAATTCCTAGCTGTGTGGCTGAGAGTTTCTTCTCCTGCTTAGATCGTGGCGAGGCTTGAAAACTCCGGTTCCGGTCGCTAGTATCCGCTATGGTCTCTCTCATAGGCTTAGTTGTGGCCGGCTTAACCTCTCGCGAAGACCGATCGGTAATAGCGGCGGCTATTCTACTATCCTCGAGAGCTAATTGTTCCCCGGTGACTTCATTTATATTGAGGTCGCTTTGTTCTCTATCTAACTTGAAAACATTTTGCTCAGCCGGCAATTTTAGGTGGTAGGCCATGTCGCCGAACATTGTATACTCGGAACCAAGGCCCTCAGTTTCTCTTTCTGTTGCCGCCAAGAGACTTAATTTGCGTTTGAGATCACTGACAGTTATTTTGCCGGGGACAGAGGCAAGTGGTCCGCCGGAAACATCCGTCCCCAAAATTTTGGCGTAATTGTCAATAGTTTCTTCATATTGAGCGGGATCCAAACCCATTTGCCGCCACAGTTTAACCGGATCAGGCGCGGTAATATCTTCGAGCTTAACTATATCTTCCTCACGGCTGTGAGCTTTTATCGTTTCTATATAGACTTTTCTTAACAATTTGCTCCGCGGTATGATTTGAGCCCTGAAATGGGGGAAATGCCAAATTCCTTCCTCGCTAGTCAAGAGCTTCTCTCCTCGATCCTGATCCAGTAAATAGAAAATATAGAAAAGCAGCTCTCGATCATTTCTAATCCCGCGCAATATTTCAGTTTCCAAGCGTCCGTCTCCGCCCCGCGCCTGAACGATCGCCTTTTCTATTTCATCGCGATTATTGGCAATAGCGCCAAAAGGTTTATCCAAAGCGTCAACCAAATAAAGTCGATCCTGGGCACGAGTCATAGCAACATAGAGTAAGCGCCATTTTTCCGCTTTTTCGGCCATTTTCTCATTCTCGAGCTGGCTCCATTGTGGCAAATTAAGATAAGTGCCGGCTCCATCAGGATCAATGCTGTAGCTGGTAACACCTATTTCCTCACTGATACTGGCGAATTGGTAGCGGTCTCCTATATGATAGGCCGCGTCCAGACCGGTAAGAAAGACAATGGGAAACTCTAAACCTTTACTGCCGTGAATAGTAAACATCTGAACAGCGGCATCGCGAGAGACAACGGGCTGGATTTCTTGCGGTTTTTCTTCCTTCTCGCGTAGATCCTGAATATACCGCGCCAAAGTATTTATATTCAAGGGACGTTCTTGTTCCAACAGTTCCACCCAAGCGAGGAAGCTTTCTAAATCGGCCAGATTCTCCGCGGCAAAACGGCGGTGTTCCAAATAGTCAGCATAATTACTCTCTGCGATGACGCGAGTAAGAAGTGAAAAGACAGGCAGATCTTCAGACAACAGACGCCAGTAAGCAATTTTTTCCAGAAGCCCACGTATTTTTGTTCTCAGGTCCGACAGATCATTGTCGAGGGAAGTGTCTTCCGATCGGGTCCGGCACTCGTCGTCACCATAAGCGAATTCCAATATGCGTTGGTAGTAGGGCACACCGTATTGAACCGGTCTCGCGTTCTCATCCTCTACCACCGCACTACTGTCTACTGTGTTTATATCCTCTGTAGCAACGGCAATCATCAAGAGTTCTTCTTCGCTGACACTCTCACCCAATAAGCCGGACAAAAGTACTGCTGTCAGAGGAATATCCTGCCTACTATTGTCGAGAACCTGAACCAAGGCCTCTAACTGACGCAAGACCGGAGAATCCATAAATTCACGCCGTGGGACGCCGGCTACTGAGATCCCGTGGCTTGTCAGAACCTGTCGCCAAGTGTCTAATGTCTTGTGATTAGGCGCCAGTATGGAAATATCGTTAAGTGTGTACTCTTCTTCGCGTAACAATTCACGAATCTTGTCAACCGCTAATAGAGCAGCTACCTCCTGGGTGCGTGGTTTGAGCTCAAGCCCCCTCTCCCGGAGTACGCTACTGTCAAAATTAATTACCGTCTCTTGTTCGTCAAGGCAAACATGATTTGTAGCCGTGGGTGTTTCTTCCGTATCCGGATCTTCTGACGCGAAGACCTCCTCCACCGGACCAATAGCCAGCAAAAACTCAACATTATACTCTTGTTCAGCTTTGCCCTCTCGACCGGCTACTAAAGCCTGGGTATGATCATAGTCTATCTCGCCGCTCTCTTTGGTCAGGAAAGAAGCAAAGACCTTGTTAGTGAAATCTATAATACCGGGTAAGCTACGGAAATTGCGATTAAGGCGAATGACAAAGCCCTCCGGGTTGTCTATATCCCGGTCCGCCAATTCACTATAATCGGTGAATCGCTCCTGTTTGCCACGGAAAAGATCCGGATTGGCATGACGAAAGCGATAAATACTTTGCTTAATATCGCCAACCATGAAAATATTGTCATGGGCAAAAGAAGCGATCACAGTCTCTTGAATACTGCTCGTGTCTTGGTACTCATCAACATAAATCTCGTGAAAGCGTCGCTGATACTCTTCACGAATTTGGGGTTGGCGCAACAAATTAAGAGCGTAATGCTCAAAATCATTAAAATCCACTTTATTCTGAGCTAATTTAAGTTCCCTATAGCGCCGGTCTACCAACAAAATTAACTCAAAATAGCGGGCTAACGGACCGAAAGTGCCTGCTAAACTGTTCTCAATCTCAGCTGAACTAAGACTAAACCAGGGATAAACATCATCATAATACTTCTCCAAATGTCGACCCCGGGTATTCTGAAAATTCGAGGTAATCAAGGCCAGAACTCGAGAAATATTCTGATTAAAAATCGCGTTGAATTCCTGAGCTTGAACCCCGCTACCTAATTTCAAAACCGTGATGGGAGGCAATTTTTTACCTAATTCAGTAACGGCATTCCAGTCGTCATTTCTCAGAATTCGCTCTAAGACAGGTAAACTATCCGCGATAGCCGCCATAGAATCTTTCAGGGCAACAACGGTTTTCGCTTTTTCCGCGGGATCGAAAATGCGTCCCCAATATTCAGTGTTCTGTAAGGCTTTTAGGTCTTCGAGAGCGGGAGTCAAATAATTTCGCAGTTCAGTAAACAGCTTGCCGGCATAAGCGGACTCGGCCCAATTCCCGCAATTTTTATAATTTTCATCCAGTTTACTTTGTACCCAGTCCTGATAATCTGCCATACTGCGTAGTTGTTCCAGCAGAGTGGCAATATTTTGCCTTAAAGGAACATCATCGTAACCGGGAGCGATAGCCGCCGCCAGTAAGCTAAAATCATCCAGCCAGCGCGCGAGATTAATGTCCGGTCCCGACAGTACGAAGGGCAAAATCTCCGACTTAAATTGCTCCGGACTGCGTGGCAGAAACTTCTCGTCGTCCGCGGGAGATACCGCTTCGCATATATTATCACTGGCCGCTATCTCTACCGAATCTTTCCGCTCGGCGTCAAGTCTATAGATAGCGCTCAGGACATCCTCAATCGCTGAGTCTAACAGTAATTTTTTCTCCTCATCCTTTAAGACTTGGAAACCCGGTTCCAGCAAAGGCTGCTCAGCATCATCAACCAGCTCACTGATATAATCAGTAATCACGCTATAACAAAATGAGTGAATTGTAGATATTTTCATTAAAGGGAGTTGCCTGATTAAACCCTGTACCCGCTTCTCTACTTCTAAATCACTGTTCTCACTAAGGCGCGCGCGAATCGAACGCTCAATTTTCTGCGCCATCTGAAGAGCGGCCAATTCCGTGAAGGTCATAACTAGAAGTTGATCCGGTTCAATCTTTCCTGACACCAAGCGCTGCACGATACGTTCCGTCAGAACCGCTGTCTTACCGGATCCGGCCGCTGCGGAAATCAAGAGATCTTTCTTCAGATCATAGTCAATCGTTTGTTTTTGTTCAGATGTCCAGTTTAAAGCCATTTAATCTTCCTGTTATATACTGTCGAGCCAGCAACGCTAGTCGAGATTAAAATAATTTACGATGAATAATGTGGCGCGTACTATCGTCATCGTTCTTCTATTTCTCCTTATCTATAACACTTCTCCCGGTCGCCACGCGGCAATTTTCGCCTCAGCTACTTTTTCATATTGAGCAGGAGTTACATCAAGCCGCGCTCGATCCCGCCCGGTACGATCATCATATTGACAATGAGCTTTATAGGCGCAGTAAGAGCACGGCGATTGTCCCGCTCTTAAGACTGTGGGTCTGGCGCCAATATCCCCCTTCAGAATATTAGCCATAGAAGAGCGAGCGCGTTCGGCGGCAAAATCAGCCAGTAAAGTCAACTTCTCCTGCTCTAAGACAATGCTTTGTTTGTCGAAGGCGTCCCGCAGTAGTTCGCTGTTACTAGTCACGGTTGGCATGATACCCTTACGATTGTCACTGCGTTTGTCGGCAAAAGTAAAATAGGCCAAGCCCTTGGGAATAGCTTGCGGATATAGTTGATTATAGACTTTAAGATAAAGTGGTAGCTGAAGATTGAGACCATGAACGATATCCGCGTACAAGATCTGCTTACCGCCACGTTTGTAATCAATCAGGACAAAGCCGTCAGTTCCCGTATCAACCCGGTCAACTGTACCCTGCAAAGTTGCCTGCCACAGTCCGGACTTAAGAGTAAAGTTGTCTTTACCCGGTAGGGGGAAATGCCATTCCACAGCTTCCGGGAATAAAAGATCTCGTCTAATCTGCTCCGCGGTAAGTTGAAGAGTAGCAGTTAGATGATTGAGCAGTCGCCTTTTCATCTGACCGCGCGTCTCAGGAAAATTAAAATGAGCGAGTCCTGTCATCTCAATAGCGTTTTCAAAATATTTGTCGAGGGAAGCTATTGTCAGAGAGCGACTCCAATTTTCTGTAATCTCAGCCTTGCTAGAGGGGGGTTTCGCGCCTTGCAGTCGCCTGATCAGTTCCGCGATGGTGAGCTCCATCATGGCATGGAGCAAACTACCCTGCTCGCGCGCGCTCGGCTGCCAGTGATCACGTTCCCGCAAACGCAATAAATAAGTACCAAAATAACTATAAGGGCAATGATTGTACTTTTGCAGTTGTGAAACACTTATAGTAGCGCGAGGCAAGACGACCGACTCTACCAGATGTGAGGGGATTATCAGCTCCTCCGCCTCACGTTCCGGATACAGGCCGACTTCAGTATCCTTGTCGAGCCGCGAGAGAGCTTGGAGTCCGATTAGCCAATCTACCTGCAGATTATGTCTTTCAATAGGATCCGATAAAGCTAAGTTGAGACGCAGGCGCGCTATCTGTCCGACATTCCAAGCCGCTGAGGGGGCAAAGGGTAAAGCCAGAGAGATGATTTCCGTTTCAGGATCACTCTCCAGTTGCTTCTGGACTAATGACGCTTGATCTCGATTTAGGGAAGGCGTAGATATATGTAATTTACTTTTCGGTCCCGTGAGTAACCTGTGTTGCTGCCATTCCCTCGCGATCGGAAGATCTTCTTTATGGTTAGGGAATTTCTTATTACTATGTTCTGACAGGAGCATTCGTTCCGCGTCGCGCAGATAACCTTCTTCCGAGCCGCGAGGTGGAAAATTATTCTCGTCGGTACCTACCACGAACAAAACTTGAGTTGGGTATACTGTCATCTGGCGAAGATTGCCCACCCTGACACTGTCAATCCCTACCGGTATCGAGCTATGGCTGAAACCGGCGAGAGCAGCTCGCAGAAGCCTAGTAAAGTCCAGCTGTGAAAGAAGCAGTGAGCGCATGATACTTAAAGCTTCTTCTTTAAACTCCAACCATTGATTCCAAGAAGAGGCTAAAATCAAGGCCGCTTCTTTTTCCTCATTCTGGCGCAAGCGGGCAACACGGTTCTCGAGTTGTGGAAAAGAGTGTTTTAGTAGCCAAGTGAAGATCAGCTCAAGCTTGTTGGCGCCTGATCGTTTCTGTCGCACCAGCGCGCCCAGGTCATCCACCGGCTTCAGTACGGCGCGTACTTGCTGCCAGGTCCGGTACTGACAGGGAGACAGCTTACCTGTCGCCAGCAATCTTTCAGGGTCAAAGCCGGAAAAATCATGAGGTTTAATCAAACCCGCGGCGAGACATAAATTGTCATAATCATCTATCGTCTGAATGGAAAGTTGACTATAACCGGAGCGCAGGTAGAGCATAATAGTTTTATAATCCGGTCGAGTTAGTATATATTCCAGAAGAGCGTCAATATGGCGCAGGAAAGAAGATTGACTAAGTGCTTTTCTTCTATCGATAAAGATGGGAATTCCGTAGATTTGGGCAGTAGAAACTATGAGATCACCGTATGTATCCGGCTCAGCCAGAGCTATGCCGATGTCTCTGCCACGAAAATCGCTCTCTATCAATAAACGCCTTATTTCTCCAAAGACAAAGCGCATTTCCTCACGAGCGTCAGGCGCGTAAACTACAGTAACGGAAGGTTTTTTGACTGTTGACGGTATTTGCTGCCAATCACAGTTGCCGCTCAGCCGTTGTAACTGCCTGACAGTATCTTTACCATGGCTATAGATCGGATCGCTTCGTTCATCAAGCCGATCACAATTGATTGTCACGGTTAAAGAAGCGCAATGTCTCTCCAACTGCCCCAAGATTTCTTGTTCCTGGGCCGTAAAGGCTCTGGTCTCGCCAAAACCCAACACCCAAACCGCTGTTTCCTTTAAGAAGGCTAATCGTGGCTCCTTATTAAAATTTCGCAATAACGCTGCTAAACGGTCCAGATCTTGATCAGGATCGATCAGATCATATGCCGCCAAGGTTTCTCGATAGTGTTCTAAAAGTAACGCAAAATCAAAAAGTTTATCTCTGGTGATAACTGTAGGCGCGATAGTGGCGGTAGCTCTTAAATCCGTTGCCGTGATATCGTAGCGACTAAAATCACCTATCACCGTTGCCAGCTCTGTCGCGAATCCCGGCCTCCCGACAAATCTGGCAAAGCGTCGAAACTGTCGCTCCTCCGCGGCAGATATTTGCTCCGTCGAACTAGACTTACCTGGGTTCAAAGAATCCGAAACAGCCTGATCAGAAGTTGCTGTGACAGGAACTTCTGTTGACAACTTAGTCCCAGTAGCTACTTTTCTCTCGTTTGGGTTCTTGTTGCCGGCCCGTTGAAGAATATTCTGCAATAAAAGCGACTTACCGGCCAAACTAAGACGCTGAACAGCCAGTCCGCCTACCTCGGAAAACAATCTGTAAGCTAGACGATTGAAAGATAGCACCTCCGCCATCATCAGGCCTTGTTTATTATGCTGCTCCAAATATCGTCTTTCCAGATCCGCTTTCATGCTTTCGGGCACGATAAGAAAAGCCCGTCGCATCGGGTCTTCTCTTGTATATTCATTCAGTTCGTCTAGACAACGATTCGCGAGCAGGTTAGGATCTGTGCTGTAATATAGCTTCAACGCCAAAACCTCCTTCATCATTATACAATGACATTAAGTTTTAGATGGTCTGTGATTAATAAATATGTAGTAATAAATAGCGAATTTAAATCCTTATTCCACCTCAGCTTAATAATTTACGGTAACTTAACAAAGTGGACATGGACTAACCATTGACGCCTTCGTAGCATAATACTTGTTGCCTTTGCTACCTCGTCTATTGATTTGCGACGGTTGCTGTTAGAATAGAGAATATGGACGATAAACAGAACATAAATTCTGAGATTATAAATACTTCTTCAGCACAAATTGTGAATACAACTGAGGGGGCTGTTGACGCGCCGTCTGACCGGACGGCTAGTAGCGCTACTCCTGATAATTACAACTGGGTCAAGACCTCGATTATTCTTTTTTCCGGACAGTTGGCATCTCTTCTGGGATCCAGTCTGGTACAGTTTGCCTTGATCTGGTATGTTACCTTGCGTACTAATTCAGGCGTAGCTATGACGTTGATTACTCTGGCAGGTTATGTACCGCAACTGTTGATCGCTCCCCTCGCCGGTGTCTGGGCCGACCGCTACAATCGAAAATGGGTGATGATTATCTCTGACGGCGCGATCGCTTTAGCTACAGGGATAGTGGCAATTATGTTTTTAATCGGCTATGACGCCATGTGGTTGATATATATAGTGACGGCAATTCGCTCTTTTGGTAGCGGTATTCATTCACCGGCTATTATCTCCATCGTTCCGCAAATTGTTCCTCGGGAGGGTCTGGTCAGGGCCAACGCGCTTTATCATGGCGCCAGTAATATTATTCAGTTAGCGGCGCCGGTCTTGGGTGGAGTAGTAGTTACATTTATGCCTATGTGGCAGATCTTTTTGATAGACGTGATAACAGCGTCTATCGCTATCTCCTGTCTATTAATAATTCAAATTCCTAAATATCAAGTTGAGGCGGAAGAAGCTAAAAAATCACAATGGCAAGAGCTGTTGGAAGGTTTCAGATACGTGCGCTCACATAAGATTGTTTTCGCTATGCTGACAGTATATACAGTCTTTATGATTTTGATATCTCCCGGAGCTGCTTTACTTCCACTCTATATCAGGCGCAATTTCGGATTGGATCCATTTAATATTACGATTTCTCAGACGGCTATTTTCGCGGGTATGGCTATAGGGGGTATTATGGTGGCCAAGCGCGGACATTTTCCCAATAAAGTGCATACCCTGCGCGTGGCCGGAGGACTCATCGCCCTGATAATTATCAGTTTGGGTCTTTTAGGATATGCCGGTTGGGCTACTATCTGGATCTTCGGGCTGATACTTTTCTTGTTCGGTCTGGTAGTACCCTTCTATATGACCAACAGCACCGTCTTCCTGCAAGAAGAAGTTCCCTCCAAATATCAGGGCAGAACTTTCGCTCTACAGTATATGGTAGGATCATTCGCTATCCCGGCGGGAACTATATTTTTTGGCCCGATGGCCGATGTCATTTCAATCCAGTCACTCCTGATCGCCGCCGGCGTAGCGCAGGTTCTGGTTATCATTTTAACCAGGCCGATGTTTCATCGCTTGGCTTCACATTTGTATTATCCCGAGCATGACACATTCGCTTCCGCTGCTGCCGATGAAACAGAGGGTTAGGGTAATCGTTCCCGGTCGTAACTTCTTTAGTCACATGGCGCGGTAGTAAATTCAAAAAATTGTCGCGGCTTTTTCAGCTCTGCGGAGATTTCTATTTTTTGAGGACATTTTTCTTCACATTCTTTGCACTGAGTGCAGGCTTTAGGCTGCTGCTCGCCCAGCGCATTATACTCCTGACAAAAACGCTTCGCGTCATCCGTATCTACATATCTGTTGTAGACGGCAAAACTTTCCGGAATATTGACACCAAAGGGGCAAGGCATGCAATAGTGGCATACGGTACAGGGGACGCGTCCCGATTCCATATACAATTGGCGCACCTGATCCAATAACTCATAGTCTTGGCGGGACAATCCGTAGTCACCGGTGATAGTTTTAATATTATCCTTGAGTTGCGCCATATCACTCATGCCACTCAGAATTGTCATTACGCCCGGTAGAGAAGCTACATATCTAAGCGCCCAACTAGCCTCACTTGCCATTTTATCTCGCTGTAACAGCTTTTTGCTCGCGGACTCCGGCAATTTAGCCAAAGCGCCACCTCGTATCGGCTCCATGACAATGACCGGTATGCCATGATCCAGTAAATACTGATAACTGCGTTTGGCATTTTGTAATTCCCAATCCAAATAATTTAGCTGTATCTGCACAAAATCCCATTCATGCTTAGCAGTGTAACGTTCGAGGATATCAGGGGTATCATGAAATGAATAGCCCAGCTGGCGAATGAGCCCCTGCTCTTTGTACTCACACAACCAATCGTAAAGCCCAAATTTATCAGCTTTCTCCATTGTAAAGCGATCCAGTGAATGCAACAGATAATAATCAAAATAGTCAACATTACATTTCTTTAATTGCTCAGCGAAAATTTCTTTAGCGTGATCTAAACTTTCCACGCGATATACGGGCAACTTGTCCGCTAACAAATAGTCTGAGCGAGGAAATGTTGTCAATACCTTACCAACGAAAATCTCAGATTGATCACTATGGTACATATAAGCCGTGTCAAAATAATTAATACCGCTGTCAAGCGCGTACTTTATCATTTCGTAACCCAGCTCATAATTAATATCGGCTGTATCATCAGAATTTAATGGCAGTCTCATCAAACCAAAGCCTAATAGTGACGGTGTGTAGTCAATACCGGGGAATTGTCTATATTCCATGAAGATCTCCTATTTTTGTATTAAATAACAAGCTTAATGATTCTCTTACAGATTGGCAAGCTCTCCACTGTTAACTAAAGTAGGAGCTTAAATTATCAAGAAAATCACCATCAATGCGTCTAATTACTGCCACGGCTAATCGCACCAGCGCTTTAAAATCTGCTAATTTAGCTATGCCGTAAAAACTGTGAATATAGCGAACAGGAACAGCCAGCACAATCGTCGGGGTCGCGGTAGCGGAGAGATGAAAAACACCTCCGTTGGTAGCGCCACCACTTCTTACTCCCGGCTGAACCGGTATATCCAGTTCAGCCGCCAGATCCAGCACCCACTGTTGGAAAGCGGGATTGGTAACCATCTTACGATCAAAGTGACGTAGCATCGGTCCTTTGCCGATAGCTGTCTGAACGCGATCATTAGGCATAAAGGTATCGTCAGCGGGCGCGCCCTCAAAGACAATAGCCAAATCAGGCTCAACTTTTTTGCTGACTACTTCAGCTCCACGCAAGCCTAGCTCTTCCTGTGTCGAGAAAGCCGCTATTATCTCCGCGGGCAATACCTCACCTCGCAAGCTTTCTAAGGTGGCAAGAATTGCTGCGCAGCCTAGTCTACAATCGAACGCCTTGCCGATTAATAAATCATTCTTCTCGTCATATTCGCATTCGACCGCGGGCACTACGGGAAGCCCGATACCGATACCAAATTCCTTAATGGCCTCTTCCCGACTCATAGCCCCTACATCAAGAACAATCTGCTCCAGTTTAACACCTTGCGCTCGCTCCGCCTCCGACATAAAATGCGGCGGCTTGCTGGCGGTGATACCGATAATCCAAGAACCATCTTTCGTCCTAACCTGGAATCGATGACCGGGAACATTAGAGGCAACCCAGCCACCTAAAGGTAAAATAGCCAAGGTGCCATTCTCCAATACGGCCTGAACAATAAAACCGACTTCATCTAAATGGGCATCCAAAAGTAAACGCGGTCCCGTGCCATTGTCGGCTCGGGAAATATAGACGTTCTGCATCTGGTCGCGTTCGACAAGGCCATAGCTTGCCGCTTGCTTCGCTACCAGTGCAGAAATCTCATGCTCAAAACCGGAAGCTCCTCTGGCGTCGGATAATGGTTTTAGCAGATTCTCAAAAATACTTTTGTCGGATTTTTTGATCATACTTCCCTCCGAAACAGTTAAGGCAGATTAATTTTTGTTGAAGACTACCAGACTTTCTCGTAGTTATCGCATGTGACTCAACGCTCAACATTGTGTAGAAAATGCTGAATGCGTTCGAGCTCCTCTTTCGTTAGAGTAGCAAAGATATCAATATCAATTTTTCTGCCGACACGGCTCCAAGTACCAACGATACGGTCACCAACTAAAATGCTGGGGCGCACTAGGCCTGTATAAGTATACACTTCGCGCATATATTCTTGTTCAAGGAAAGGGTTTTCCGTCTTTTCATAGCCAATCAGCAAGGGATCAAATCCCGACAAAAGTATTAAATCCGGCAAGTCTTTACCCGGTTCATCAAGATTGAAACCGAAACGCTCTTTGCCGTCAACTTCTACGGTCTCCAAATCCAGCTTATCTATCCAGTCGGAAATAACACCTTTACGACGCTTAAAATAATAACGCGCGTCATCGATCGAACAGGGACCGTAGTTAGTGAAATATCTACGAGCGATTTCCAGCTCGGCATCCTCTTTCTCCCAGGGCTGGAAATTGTCCATCTTGACATAGGTGCCGTTGGCGCTGTAATTTTGGTATACTTGGCCTGTTTCAACCAAATAACGTATTAGCCCGCCCCAGGGATTAAATACACTGCGCTCAGCTTCTTTAGGTAGACCTGCTTGCTTGGTAATCTCCTTCAGCTCATTTCTGGTTCGTGGTTTCTCCGCTAACGCTGTCATGATTATATCCGCATAGCGCTGTTTTTCCTCCTCAGCCAGATATATATCTGATCTGATGTCATCTACATCTCTTTGTCCGATCTTACGACCTTTATAAAGATACAAAGGAATTTCTGAACGCGCGAAAACATGTAATGTCCCACGTATAGACCAGCAACGAACCAGCTCTTGGCGCCAGTTGTTATCTTGATAAGCTTTTTCCAAAGTCCTGATCGCAAAAGCCTGTTCCGGTAGATTATTGTATTGCGCCTGATAACCGTTCAATCTTGAGCAGACATCCAAGGGATCATCGGAAGGATTGGTTAAGCGCTGTCGATACAAAATCATCTTCTTTAATTCATGATTACTAATTTCCATAACTACATCCATAACAAAAACGTTATATTATATTATACCTCATGCCTTTAAGGACCGGCTTTGTGAAAATTAGTCATTGCTCGCGCGATGGCGATTGATCTTTTACCGGGAAATTACAAGAAAAGCTTTTTCTCAATCGCAACTGAGTTGCATTTATGTTATGCTAGTGGCGTACTAATATATCCCAGCCGCTACAAATAACGGAAAAATTAATTGAAACGAAAAGCAGTGCCCAGAAAAACCCAGCAACGACAGTTAATATCAAAATGTCTTCACGAGCTTTGCCATCCTTCAGCAGAGGACGTCTGGAATTGTGTCCGTAAAGAAATCCCCGGGGTAAATAAAACAACAATATATCGCAATCTTCGTCGCATGGTTGACGAAGGAGAGTTAAAATGTTTTATGACAGATAGTGGGGTCATGCTGTTTGACTCAACACTGGACAGACACTATCATTTGCGTTGTGATAAATGCGGTAAGATTTCTGACATTCCCTCAGCGCTTTTCGACCGGATAGCGGAGATCATGCAAAAGGAGAAGCAGTTTAAGATCACAGATTATAATTTGACGCTGAGCGGTATCTGCGCAGACTGCCAAGAAAGGGCTAATAGAAAAACTTCCAATCCTGATCAAGACCTTGGATCTTAGCCGCAAAATAATGAGGATCTAGTCCTGAGTCACCGGCTGGATAAGATAGTGACAGCAATTAAGATAATTAAATTCTCGTTGCGGCTTAGACTAGAGCTGAGTAGTAAGTAACGGGGAAGGGTACAAGTAAATAGGTTTTAACGCTTCACCATGGCGTTAGCGCGAAAAATCGCAAATATACAACACAAGGAGCAAAACACAAATGAAAAAAGATCTCAAAGGAACTAAAACTGAAGCTAATCTCAAGGAAGCATTTGCCGGTGAATCAATGGCCACTAACAAATACTCCTACTATGCTTCTCAAGCTAGGAAAGACGGTTATGAACAGATCGCGGCCTTCTATGAGGAAACTTCCAGAAATGAAAGAGAGCATGCCAAGCTGTGGTTCAAGGCGTTGAATAATGATGAGATTCCTACAACAACAGTAGCTCTACAAGACGCGGCCGACGGTGAAAACTATGAGTGGACAGAAATGTATGTTAATTTTGCCAAAGATGCTGAGGAAGAAGGCTTTGGTGAGCTGGCAAGACTGTTCCGACAAGTAGCGGCTATTGAGAAGCATCACGAAGAGCGTTATCTCCGTTTGCTGGCTAATATTAAAGAAGATATCGTTTTCAAGCGTGAAGATGGTGAGACGCAGTGGCTGTGCCGTAATTGTGGACATATCCATACTGCTAAGAACGCGCCCAAAGTCTGTGTGGTCTGTAAACACGCTGAATCTTTCTTCGAGCTCAAGGCTACCAACTATTAAACTGCCTAAAATCAAAATAATAAAGTGCCGGTTGAGGAATTCCTTAGCCGGCACTTTATTATTTTGAATTATCTGATACTAAATTATATGAGGAGAAAGGTCTACCAACTAAAAGTTTTCATTAGAATGGGATATCTCGACATCCTCCAACATAACGAATCTGGGAACCAGACTGGCGCTCGGATTGCGAAGGCCGTAGGTCTGGGAAGTGTTATAGGCTGACCTTTTCTTAGATAATTTGATCAGATTATCTCCGAATAGGTCAGACAATTTGTTCGTGAAACGCACATTATAGGGAACCTGAATCGTACCGTCTTGTTTGAACAGTAGGGCGCCAAAACGACTGGAGCCTGTTACTAAGCCTTCGGATGGATTAACTATACCCGTATAGTGTAGATAGGGAATATATAGAATATCTTTCTCCGCGGCCTCTTCTCTTAGTTGCCTTACGTCTTTAATATCCCAGTCACCCCGATCCATGGTTAAATTCAGATGCATGACATCCATTCCATTAGGCTCCAAACCGAACTCATCAGCCAATGTCTGTGAAATACTAAAATTACAGTATTTGCCTTCCTGATACAAAGGTAGTTTTTCTCTCTTTCTGCCGTATAGATCATGCGAGTAAGCGAAGGTGCCCATTGCCTCCGGATCATCATAGATATTAATTTTCTCGGAGAAAAACTTTGTGCCGATATCGTCCTTCTTATGCATACCTAGCGAACGCATAACAGCGTCACCATCAACGCCCAACCAGCTGATAAGATCCAGATATTCAGCCGTGGCGGCGGCGCCCAAGACAACCCGATAAGAATCAAGAGGTAGCTGTACAGGCTTGTTGCGCAGATAGGTGTGGACCAAAAAGCTAAGCTTCTTATGCAAGGCGCGGGGCTTAAGGTCTTTTTTTCTATAAGCAGATTGCTCAGCGCTTACTTCCCATTTTTTCTTGCGAGAAGACATAACTAAAGTGACCTGCGCGTCAGTAGCTGCCCAGTATCCAATATCATCCGACAACGAGGTTATGGTACATAAAACCGTTTCGCCCTTGTTGAAATTTCCTGAAAGCACTACATCATCCGTCTCCAAGCAGAAAGTCGCTTTTTTGACGAAATCAATCATTGCATCGCTGTCCATCTTCGCCAGATCTTCATCATAACAGCGTTTATCTGAATAACCTTCGAAATCTACCAATGTCGGCTGATAACTTAACTCCCCCGAAAATTTCAGCATCTCAAGGGCTTCATCAAACATATCTCTCATTTTTACCTGATCGGAGGGGTCTAATATTATGTTAGTGGTGACCTGCCTGTAACTACCATAAACTGTAATATATAGCCTGTTTAAATTCTCACTCGTATTTAGAGAAATACCGGAATTGGCATAGCGAATGAAATGACTGTTCTCATAATGCCAGAGTAGACTGAAACGGGCTTCCTTCGACAACCCATATTCACGCAGTTCTTTTAGCGTTTTCTTGATCTTATTCTCCATTTTCTCCATCTTAGCTGCCCACCTTTACATTATCAAAACGACAAACGGGAATACCGTGACCTAATTGCATTATTTGCGAAGGCGCTCCCTTGCCGCAATTGTTAACATATTGAAGTTCCCATGTAGATTGATCCCCAACCGCCGATAGATTGCGGTAAAATTTTAGAGTATCGCCACCGTAAGAAGTATTGCGCACCACGCCCTTATTTTCACCATCTTCAATCAGCCAGCCAATGTCAGTAGCGAAGTGAAATTGCTCACGGTTAGAACCTATAGACCAGCTCTTTTCACCACTTAGTATGAGACCTCTCTCCGTCTTTTTAACAATATCCTCTAGAGTTCCATCCTCACCGGGATCAACATTGATATTAGTCATGCGGTCAATCGGCACACGGTAAAAAGAAGTGGAGCGCGCCGCGCCGCTACTACCAACGAAAAACTCCCTGCCTAAAATATCATTAGCTTCCATCGCGCTCTGACGAGAAGATATAGCTCCAACTAGAATTCCTTTATCAATTAGCAGATTATCTTTACAAGGCACGCCATCATCATCAAAGCCGAAACTGCCTGGTGAGTTAGTAACGGTAGCATCTGCCCTGACTGTTAACCTCGGCGATCCATATTTGAGCCTACCTAAATCTTCCAGGCGCACAAAAGAACCTCCGGCAAAAGAGAGTTCATAACCAAGGATCCGATCCAGCTCCAACGGGTGACCGATTGTTTCATGAACTTGGAGGAACATCATATCCGGCAACAAAATAACTGAGCGAACATCCTGGGGACAGACAGGCGCTTCCATCAATTGACGTAGCTCCTCAACGATGCGATCTGCCTCCTGATCCCAGATTTCCTTGTTCATAATCTCCCAACCCCTTGTGTCATATAATCTTGGGGGCAAGTACTTGCGCTCTTGCATTCCACCGTCACTGTCAATACCCATAACGGAAATCTGAGGATAAATGTCGACAATATGCTTTTTGATTTTAGCTCCTTCCGAATCATAATATTCCACTGTCTTACGATTGGTTTGTATCTTAACCTCGCGATTAATCACACCAGGTTGGTTTATCTTCTGATCAAGCCATTGCATCATACCCACCTGCTCTTTGGCTTCAATCTCAAAGGGATCTTCAGAACAAGGACTCTTAAATTCACCGGATATTATTTCCTTGTCAGCCAAAGTTACAGGACGACTTATTTGGCGAGCCGCAGCCTTGGCATTGTCAAGCGCTCTATCAAAAGTCTTACTGACCTGATCCAGATCAGAAGAGGCGGCAAAACCCCACGCTCCTTCATAAAGAACACGTACACCAAAGCCCTGCTCTTGCTGGCGATAGAACGCATGCATATTTCCGTTCAGCATATAGAGAATACTACTGTCTTCCCGGGGAAAATACCTAACATCAGCATACGAAGCTCCCCGGTCAAGTAATTTCTTGATCGATTTTGTCCACTCAATACTCATATTGTCACCATCCATTGAATACTATATTTTAAGTTACTATCTTCCTAATAAAACAACTTTCAGTAAAAAGTCAAAAATGAGTTAACCAAATATATTTTTGTTGTTTCTTATCCTCTGATTAAAACAATTAACCCATTGGTTCTATTATTACCTTTTACTTGTTACTTGACCTCAATCGTCAGAGCCTTCCGTATTAAAGATATTATCTATCTCTTTACTTTCCATCATATCTATACCAAGATCACCATATAGCTCTTTAGCCTGAGACACACTTTTTTCATCATAAAGTACCAGCAAAACATCCATATCTACATTCTGGAGAAATTCTTTGATCTCAGAAATCGCTATCTGTAAAGCTTCCAACTTAGGATAACCATAAATCCCCGCTGAAAGTAAGGGGAAAGCAATACTTTTACAGCCACACTCTCGAGCCATCATGAGCGCATTCCGATAACTCTCACGTAGCAGGCGTTCCGCCTCCTCCGGTTCATAGTCATGATAAATGGGACCGGCAACATGAATGATATAGTTCGCTTTAAGCGCGAACCCATCCGTAATTACAGCCTTACTAGTCTCTATGGGAGCCAATTTCTGACAAGCTTCTTGAAGTTTGCTGGCTCCTGCCGCCTTAAATATCGCGCCGCAGACCCCGCCACCTTTTTTAAGTTCTTTGTTAGCGGCATTTACAATAGCATCTACTTTGCTTTTTGAAATATCATTTCTAACTATCCAAAAACCCATTGTCCCTAATCCTTATCTCATTGACCGGGGCAAACTATACACCATATATCAAAGATGACTTTTTACAAATTCTTCTTTACTTTCTAATGCTTAATAATAGATATTAATCTATAACTACACTTCTTGTCATCATATCTATGCAAAATTTTTGTGATCTCCATCCGAAACACAAAAACTTTGCCTATATCAAGACAATTGTTAAATCTCGGTAGTAAAAATATCTAAAGAGTAGCTGGTCGCCTGAAGCCAGAGAGAACCTCTGTGAATACGATAATAACGAGGACTAGAATTCCACCCGTCAATAATATAGAGATAATTGTCACCCTCAGCATATTGAGCCCAGCCCAGAGCCAATACCCAGTGCCAATCAAATAGGGTGGAAGCAAGTATCAGGCCAAGAGGATTACCCGCGTTAAGAGCCGACTTTAAGGCGGAATAACTCGCAGCGGAGCGAAGAGACAAATCATAGCCGCGCTGACGAAAATATTTCCTTGCTTTCTGCCCTAGATTAAAAACAGGACCATTGCCGACTACTTTGTGAACAGCTATAAATGTTTTATCAATATCATCGTTGACTATTAAGTTATCCGCTCCCAACGAAGCATAATATAAAGCTAAATTAGTCACCATTACGGCTCCGCAATGATTGTTGGCAATATCATTTGCCCGGTAGGTAGTAAACCAAGGCAGATCTGTAGCGGGCAACAAGCGTAAAAAATGCTCCCCCTCAGGCAAACTTTTCACAAATCCATAATTGCCTTTCATCAACTTTAGGATAATATCACCCCAACTCTAAGGTCTTTGCTATTTGTCGCTGCTCTTTGCAGAATAAATGCTTTGATTACGAGGTTCTAGCCTCTTTAAGATGACGTCATGTCGCCATAACGTTATTTCTGATTTTGCCCCCTTTTGCTATGACATCTCTACTTTATCTCAAAACTCTATCAAATAACGGGTGTATTCAAATTGGCAAGGAGGACCCGGTGTCAACCACATTTCATTCGTATCCAGATCCATAATCATTGAAAAACAAGTCATGCTTTGCCGCCGCAAAGGTTGATCAGAATCCGCGTGACAACAGATACTCTCCCGTCCTTGATGATGAGAACGCAAACATTCCATTAGATATTCCACAGTAATATCCCCTATTTCCCGGTTAAGCATTTTTGTCATCATATGGTATCTAACAATACTACTGAGAAAGCGAATAGTTCCCTGATCATTAACTCGAGCTAACAGCCTTGGGCTTAGGATATGGTTAGAATGTACAAGAATTCCCCTGTCATTAAAAGTATAATCCCAGGCCTGAGGAGTCTTTTCAACATCTAGAGCGCAGCCACCCTTTTGAGCGAACATATAATTAGCTGGTCCCGCATTTTTAACTCCATTAATTGCCAACAGAGCATCATTGAGAAGCTTACTATTCAGTATGCGGCGCAAAATAATATGCAATGGTAGGCCCTCCGGCTGCCCCTGTACAACTAGAGCATTTAAACAAACTCCCAGGCCCTCTGAATTCATGCCAACCTTACCTATAATACCTGCTTCAGTTACCATAAAAATACCCGGTTTCCCCTGCTGGTAAATCTTAAGAATTATCAGGCCATCAGCTATAGGAACACGCCAGTCCCAATTCTGTCCAATCAGAGTATGCCCATTAGCGCTCGCCTCAGGCGTTATAGTGAAAGAAGTGCAGCCGTCTTTAGCCAGTCCAAATACAATCTCGCTGCGAGAATTCAAAGCCAGGATATCAGCAAGTTCCAGACCGGCTCCATCAGCGACACCCCGCATTTCTTCCAGCAAATCCGGCTCTAGTTGGCGAATATAATCTACAAAATATAACGAACGCTTCCTAGCCTGAGCCCAGTCAATATCTGAACTTATCTTGAACATATCCTCATACTCACGGATATTCAGTCTTATTTTCTCCTTGGCCTGCTCGCCGTGCGCGAAGCCAATCTCGTAAGGAGTACCCCTACACTCAATTATTTGAAATGGCTCTGTATTAATCATTTTACCCTCCATCAATCACACAGAATAGATGAAACTCTGAAAGATCATCATGATCTATATTATTTTGTGTTCGTCTTAACCTAACATGAACTTTAAAATCACGAATGTACTACAACAATGTAAGAATATCATATTTAAGACATCTGCTTGATGGGTGTCAGCAACTAAATATAGAACCTGGAAGATTTGCAGTTTTAACTACTTTCTTCCTTAAGTTTAAACTAAGATAACAATACGATTATTCTATTACCATTATATCCTTTGGGTACTTGTTAAGTACTTCTATGCCATCCTCTGTCACAGCGACAAGATCTTCAATACGGATACCAAAGCGTCCAGGTAAATAAATCCCTGGCTCTACCGAAAATACCATTCCTGGTTCAATAATATCATTTGTCACACTGCTTACATCAGGAGGCTCATGAAGTGCTATGCCTATTCCATGACCTGTTCGATGAGTAAAATAATCTCCAAAGCCAGCACTTGTAATTACTGCTCTAGTAGCATTATCAACTTCTCTAAGAGGTTTATCAAGCTCTACCGCGTCTATTCCTGCATAATAGGCTTCAAGAACGATATTGTATATTTTTTCTTCCTCTGCGGTAATGTCCTTATAGAATACTGTTCTGGTCATATCACAACAATAATGGTCTATATAAGAGAAAATATCTATAAGCACAACATCTCCTTCTTTTATTCTGGTGGTATCACTTCTATGGTGAGGCTCCGCTGTGTTGGGACCATAGCATATAATCTGCTCTACCTCAGTTGTCCCTCCGTTAGCCATATATATTTTATTAATCAGATTCCCCATTTCTTTCTCAGACAGGTTGTCCCCAATATGGGCAATACCCTCGGACATTGCTATATCATTAACAAGAGAAGCCTTTCGCATTAACTCTAGCTCTTCAGCATCTTTTAATTTTCTAGCTTCATCAACAGCTAAGGAACCAAGATGAACCGTAACATCACTTCGTTTGTCCATAAGTGGAATAAGAAATTGAGCTCTAAAAAATTTGTCTATGCCAAGCTTACCTGCCTTAACCACAGAGGCCAAAATACTTACATAGTCATCCGTATCATCAAATAGATGGATATTTAAACCATTCATCTCTGGGAACGGAAACATATTATTGTTAATAAGCTTAATATCACCTTCATCATTAAGATAAAGAGCTAACATTCTCTCGCCGGGGTCATAACTGTAACCTAAAAGGTAAAAAATAGAGTCAGGGTCGCTAATAATAGTCTGTGTTAATCCATTATTTTTAAGATTATCTAACACTCTGTTTAGTCGCGATATCTTCATATGTATTTCCTTTGACAAATTTATAGCTTATTAAATTATTTGTACAACTCACAAGCAACAAAATGGTTAGGAGTTACCTCCTTTAGGAGATAGTCTTCTTTCTGACAGGCGGGATGCCGGTTCGCAAGCCGTT
>DUNL01000208.1 GCA_012839385.1 Clostridiaceae bacterium | reverse complement strand
GAGCTTGCGGAGAGAACTTTATGGGCGGAGAAAATGCCTGGCAGAAATCTATGCATTATGGTGGAATATACCTCGAAAAAAGACATCTTTAGAGGTCCTAAAGTGATAGCAACACCTACCAATAAAACTATTACAACAATAAGTCCAACAATAAAAAGTGTCTTTCTACCCGTAAATTTCGTATATTCATTAAGAACCTCATCCTCAATAAATACTCCATCAGGTACCGAATCACCCATAATTACTCCCACCTGTGAAGGTTACTTTTTTCTAGCAACTCGGTCCAGAGTCCATCAACCCCGTAAAACTTCTTTAGTATTTCATTGCATTCTTCCTCAACATCCAGCTTCTTAAATTTATCAGAATATAAAATTTTAGCCACATAAGGAACTTCACAAACACCTATCGTAGGGTCCCAACCGATCATAAAAGCCCTGATAAAGTAAACCTTCTTGTTCTTTATGGCATTCGTTGTTTGCAATACCGGATCAGAAAGCACATTATCTATCGAAACTCTAGGTGTTTTTGATCCTCCATGGACGAGGACTATATCAGGATTCCATACTGCAATCTGCTCTTTTGTAACATCAAATGATGCACGAGGCTTAATATTAGCTTCAATTGCTACATCTATGCCTCCAGCCAAAATTATGGGATCATATGAAGCATAGGTTTTCGGAGCGTCTGGTTTACCATCGGGTCCCACAAGCCAGAAAAAAACCTTTACCTTTTCAGCCTCAGGAATTTGTGATGTAACCTTCTTTATTTCTGCAATCTTTCCTTCGGCATAAGAAATAAGTTCCTCTGCCCTATCTTCTTTTCCAACAATCTTGCCTGCTAACCTGTAGATCTCAAAATCAAGACATCCCGATGATGATATACACACAACCGGAATACCCGTTTGCTCGTAAAGCGAATCAGCAACATCTGCGGCTTGACAAAAAATAATATCCGGGTTAAGAGATATTATTAGCTCAGCATTAGGTTCCTTGTAACTTCCCACACAGGGAAGATCTTTAAGTTGAGGTGCCGCCTTTCGCGTCGCATTCCACTGATCCCTTCCCCTCTCTCCGTACATATAATTCTTGACATAATCACCTACACCTACTAGCTTATCCGCTGCACCAAGTTGAACCATTATCTCTGTACCAGAAAAGGATGTCATATCCACCACCTTTTCAACCTTGCCTGGAACGGTAACTTCCCTTCCCGCGCTATCCTTTATCTTTATTTGCTCAGGAACATCTTTTTTAGCAACCTCTTGTCCTCCGCATCCTGTCATTAAACTGCAAACTAACATGAGTACCAGGATGCCCATTGTCATGGTTACCTTATTTATATATCTTGTTTGCACTATTTTTCCCTCCAAATATTTTTTCGCTATTAATTAGTAATTAGATTTTGACTTGCTATTTGACAAATAGATCCGGCTTTTCAACCTGGTTCCGCCAAAAGCTCCCTGATAATTATCTAGGTCAACCCCTTTCGTCTGCATAAATCTATCATCCATTGAAATAAAAACCACGAAAGCTACCCTTGTTTTATAAGGAGTAAGACCTTCGTGGTCATGCTAAGAAATATATCGTTTTTTCTGATGAACATTATTTAGTAACGCTTTCTAGCGTTCCCCAAAAAGTTTAACAACCTAGTAAAAAAATCGATAATTTTAATAAGAACACAGCTGCGTAATTATCTGATTAGTATATGCGAATAGCGCTATTTATCTACTACTATAGAGACAAAACTAGAACCACAGTACCCTTCCTTTTGAGGAAATGCCTTCATGACTTGTAATTATCATAGAAAATCATGTTTAAACTATTACAATTTACTGTCCCTGACATTGGCACCCTTCGCAGATGCATTTTTCTCCAGGAATCTACATCTATTAAAATAGCTATTCAACAGAATATAGTAAATTCCTTCAACTATTTAGAATCTTTTTAACCCAGTCCTAAAATAATGATATTCATAGATTTTTCAACTATTGCATTATTCTTAATCCCCTTAACAAGTTATCTTCACAGACCAGGCTTATTTTATGCTTGGAGCGAAGGAGAT
>DUNL01000213.1 GCA_012839385.1 Clostridiaceae bacterium | reverse complement strand
GTATCAGAGCCCATCATACAGCGACAGGGGGCCCGGCGTGTTATTATTCAATTGCCGGGGGTCTATGATCAGCAGGCGGCGATTGACACAATTGGTAAAACAGCTCAGCTGGAGATCAAGAATCCCCTAGGTGAGACAGTATTGACTGGAGCTGATTTGATTGATGCTCGCCTATCCCGCGATCAGTTTGGTCGCCCTTCTGTAGCGGTGGAGTTTAGCAAAGAAGGGGCCAAGAAATTTGCCCAGTTGACAACGGTCTATCAGGGACAAGCTATTCCCCATGTTCTCGATGGGGAGATTTTAGTGAACCCGGTGGTCCAAGGTCCGATTACTGACGGGAAAGGTCAGATTACCGGCCGTTTTTCCGTTGATGAGGCCAAGAACTTAGCTGTATTGCTCAAAGCCGGTTCTTTGCCTGTTCCCATGGAAGTCATGGAGATTCGCAATGTCGGACCCACTCTGGGCCAGCAGTCCATTTCCCGCAGCTTGAAAGCGGGTATCGTTGGTATTATCTTGATCTTTATCTATATGCTAGCCTATTATCGATTACCGGGTCTGGTAGCAGATATTGCGCTGACGATCTATGTGGTGATTGTTTTGGGAGCCATGGCTTTACTGCGGGCTACTTTGACTCTGCCCGGTATTGCCGGTTTTATCTTATCTATCGGTATGGCAGTAGATGCTAATGTACTGATTTTCGAGCGGATTCGAGAGGAGTTCAGAGCAGGCAAGCATGTGCGGGCGGCAGTGGCCTCGGGGTTTGATCGTGCTTTTAGGGCTATTTTTGATGCCAATATAACAACATTGATTACTGCTATCGTGTTGTTTTACTATGGTAGTGGCCCGGTAAAAGGCTTTGCTGTTACATTGAGCCTCGGTATCTTGGCTAGCATGTTTACTGCCATAGTAGTAACTAGGTTGATTCTCAATCTTTTTGTGGATAAGGACCCCAGCGGCTTTGCCAGACATCTGGGAGTGAAAGGGGTGTCCCAGTAGTGGATTTTGTCGGTAAGAGCAAGATCTCATTTGGAATTTCGTTGGTTCTAGTAGTCCTATCAGTCATATTACTGATTACACCTGGACTCAACTGGGGAGTGGACTTCACTGGCGGTACTCTTATGGAGCGGGGATTTGAGAGGTCGATCAGTGCCGGTGAGATCCGGGAAGTACTTGGATCATTGGACTTGGATGGCATTGAATTGACGAAGAGTGTGATCCAGCCAATGGAGAATAACCGGGCGGCCTTGATCCGCACACAGATACTCACCAATGAAGAGATTGAGGTAATCGACGCGGGTTTGATTGAACATTTTGGTGAGACTGATGTTCGGCGGACAGAAATGGTCGGGCCCATCGTCGGCCAAGAATTGGTGAAACAGGCCTTGATGGCTCTACTCTTGGCTGCCATTGGTATGTTGATTTACCTGTCGTTTAGATTTGAGTACAGATTTGCCGGTGTGGCGGTATTGGCAGTCTTGCATGATGCCTTAATCGTGTTAGGCATTTTTGCCCTCTTGTCGAAAGAGATCAACAGCTCATTTATTGCCTCCATTTTGACAGTGGTGGGTTACTCTGTAAACAACACGATAGTGATTTTCGATAAGATTCGGGAGAATATGAGCTTTCGCAGACGCG
>DUNL01000269.1 GCA_012839385.1 Clostridiaceae bacterium | reverse complement strand
TTCGGTAGATAACAGTTGGCCGCATCGGATGTTTCAGATAGCTAGGACTCCTTACTAATTTCTACTTCGGTAGATTACCGATTCTGACGGTACCTTCACACGGAGCTAGGACTCCTTACTAATTTCTACTTCGGTAGATTAAATCTAGAGTGGGGATTATGTCTAAAGCTAGGACTCCTTACTAATTTCTACTTCGGTAGATCGCCTAAAGTGTTTACGGCCCAATTATAGCTAGGACTCCTTACTAATTTCTACTTCGGTAGATATCGATGTAGCATCTGTGTACTCGCCTAGCTAGGACTCCTTACTAATTTCTACTTCGGTAGATCAAAGCACCAGATGAAAGCTGTTAAAATAGCTAGGACTCCTTACTAATTTCTACTTCGGTAGATCAAATGAGATCAACAATGTTTCGCTTAGAGCTAGGACTCCTTACTAATTTCTACTTCGGTATATGTAGTCATACTATAAACGAGGCAACTGATTTTGTATCAATTACCCTGAACCAATAGGAGTTGTTACTCGAGAACACCTATCCACGATTTTATCGTTTTTTGATCAACAATTCGTTTAATCTTAATAAAGAACTTCGGACAATACTGCACTTCATCAATAATCAGTTTCCCCGGGTGGTTGGTAAAAAATAACTTCGGATATATTTAAGCACTTTGAAGCTCGTTGATATCCTCTAAGGTCACAAAGCTATAGCTTTCTTTATATAACTCTTTTAGAAACGTAGATTAGCCAACCTGCGCAGGGTCTGTAATAAGTACAACTTTAAATGAGTATACTAAGTTTTTTATTGCTTTCTTCTACCTCACGTTTAATATAAGTCATATAATTTAGCCCTCTCCGGAATCCTATTCCATTTTGGACTAACTTGCGGCTTTTTTAAGATGCTCTTTACTTAAACTTCTATAAAATAAGGTGGCAGTTACATGGAATTTGTTCTTTATCCCTTCTCGTTTTCAGAATTTCTTTTGACTCTCAATAAAATCACATATATATAAAAAGCCTTCGGAGATTACATACCCTATGTTGGTAGGCTATATTAGAGACTTCCTTTTAACTGACGACTGGAAATAACATGGCTTTAGTTTTATTTTGTTCTCTTTATTAGCGTTCAATAAAATATGATGAAAATAAAAATCAGGGCAACCAGTACGAATTGTATCAATTACCCTGCTTTAATATGGCTAAGGACTGGGTGGCTGATACAATCCAATGTTTTTTGTAAAACAATTTAACTTTATTTGCAGACTCTTTCATAAAAGAATCCTGAAAAAGATTAATTTTCTATCAACTTGATGGTCTTGTCTACGATGTACCTGCAAAGATTTTGTAAATCTGGGAAAAGATATTCTCTAGAATAATTCATATTCTCCAAGTATTCTAGCAACTCGTTTCTATCATCTTTTGTAAGTTTTATTTTAGTAATCTTTGTATTTGTAATTATTTCTTCAGCTGCCTGTCCTTTCTCTAATGAGGTGGGAATAGAAAACAATCCCTTTTGAGCCAATATTCTATCATTAGACAAAGGTGCATTATAGAAAATTAAACCATTATTATTATAATGCGAACCACTTTTTACATTTATAGAAGCTAAATCTTTATTTCTTTTATTTACGATCTTCTTAAGATTACCCCGGTCTCCTATTGTCTGTAAAAACCTTTGATAATTGTTCAAAATATCTGGACTTTTAGTTAGATCTTCCCAAGTTAAAGCCATGAACAAAGTATCTAGAACTGTATGTTCATCTAAAGTAGTATAGACTAGTGAATAATAGTCATTTTCAGGGCTAGCATTGTTATTAATAGCAAAGTACAATGCGACAAAAGGATCTCGTGTCCAGTCAACCAATCTTGTCGGAATTCCATAATGTTGTGCATTAGCAATAAGCTCAAGTATATTTTCGCTAGAAATAAAGCTTTTTTGATTCCACTTCTGATAAAAATCATAAAGCATCTGGCACTCATATTTTACAAGGTCATGTGTTTTTCCATTCATAAAATATCTTTGAATTATAGGATTATATTCTACTTTTCTGCTAATTCCACGGAACACATAATTCTTTTCCCTTCTAGCTACAAGTAAATCGTTTAACAATTTCTTACTAGTAGTGTAATTTTCTTTAATTATAAATTCTTTCTTTGTTTTTACATCTTCATTCTCTAAAGCCATATACACCTCATAATGCCATTTTATGAATTCCCTACAACCTCATTCACAATCTGCACCATCTGTTTGTTATTAAGCTGGTCACGGAAATATACCTTATATCCATCTAATGACAAGTTCTCAAAAAATACCTTGGCACACTCCATCTTTGCAGCTTCATCTCCTCTCAGCGAGGACTTATTTTCCACGTCTTTCGTTTCTACAATGAGGTTGAGTTCTTTCTCTCCGGATGCTCGTTTGACAATATATATAAAGTCAGGACTATATGTGCTACCTGTGATGGTAGGTATGGCGATGCTACTTCGTGGAATTTTCCCATAAACAACAACCTCTTCAATATCTGCCATAATGTTCTTATGTTCTAATGGTGAATCATAGGCAAACGTATCGTAAAGATATTTATCACTCGGTGTCCCGGAGGTAATTTTTGTTCCTATCCTGCCTTGGGCAATCTCGTCAAGAACAGTACCATCAGCTCTAGTAAGAGCCGTAGCACCTACACCGGTCGATGA
This sequence comes from Clostridiaceae bacterium, assembly GCA_012839385.1. Classification (GTDB taxonomy): domain Bacteria; phylum Bacillota; class Clostridia; order Saccharofermentanales; family DTU023; genus UBA1046. Next base: position 4,994 of record DUNL01000269.1, on the reverse strand, counting down.
TTTTGCATAAGAGAAACGTCCTTGCAATGCATTTGTCTTCCATGCTTGGAACTCTGCGCAAAAAGTAGCAACTGAATTTTCATTAAAAAGATCCGCCTCGACATCACCATGTTGTTCTTGATAATTACATATGGCTTGGTGGAGAAGTTTAATGGGTAAGTTTGTTGCCTTGTTTATACGTAAGAGAAACTTTCCATAAGGCAAGGGGCGGCTTACAATGTGCTGGGTCCCTGCTTCTTCTAAAATCTGCATATTGCCATCTTTTGCAACAACCTTTTCACGTCGGCTCGTCATGGCAACTTGAGTAAATATTCCTTCTCTTTCAAGAAGTGTTAAAAGAACACCCGGTAAATCCTCATCTAAATCACGATCATAAAGTAAAAGATAACGCTCGTTTATCTTTTCCCACAATTCACGCATCTCTTGATAAACAGCTTTTCTTATTTTAATAGGTTTCAGTTTTTGTTTGTTAAGATTTTTGACCTTGCCGCTGTGCAAGCCTTGTGCCAATTCCGGATACTCTTCATACATGGCATCTCTATTATCATGGTTGATATTTAAGTGGCGGTCAATGTACTTTTTGCTATACAGTTCATCAAACATGGCATCCGCATCTATACCATGCTTTTGAGCCAAACTGCTAAGGACTTCTTCTGAAATTACAGAAGCCTGTGGAAGCTCTCCATTAATCTGTTTGACAAGCTGCTCGGCAAAATCGAATTCCGTAAAATCAACGATGTAGTTAAGCCAAAACTCTTCATTCGATATGCGATTGCCATTTTCATCAACAGGAAGCCTCAGCCCTCTTCCTACTTCCTGTAACTTACTGATTTCACTTCCGCTTGAGCGCAACTTGGCAATGGTAAATACATTAGGATTGTCCCAGCCCTCCTTAAGTGTCCATTTAGAAAAGAGAAAACGTCTGGTGTTCCAAGAACCGTCTTTATGCCGAAAGGACAAGAGCTCTTTTTTACCGTGTAAAATCTCTCGAACTTCCTCCGCAATATCGTCATCTGTATCAGTATTATCTCGTGAGAAATATCCGGCATGACAAGCGGAGATGTCGGCTAAGCTAGCTTCCAAATAGTCTCTATACTCAGATTCATGTTTAGATAGGTTCTGCAATTCTACTTTTAACTTTTCCTTGAGTAGACGTTCAAAGGCTTCTAAGAGATAAGGTGCTTTCCCTTCTGCATCTTCACGGTAAGAGGTAATATCATCAATAAAGAACAGAGCTAAGGTTTTTATTTTGTATTGTCGCCCATAGAAATTCTCTCGCTCGGTCTCAAAATGTCTCTCCAAAGCCAAGCGCAACATCTGCTCTTGATAGGAGGTCATGTAAATATCAACGTCTAGTTCTTCGCCCCGTGTCTTTGTCTGACCATTGGAGAAAAAAACCTCATTAGTACTAATGCCGTCAATCGTTATGCCCTCAAAAGCAGAATCTATGATCGCCAGCGAATCGTCTTTCTGTAGGGTGTACGTCTTGGTTGGTTTATTTTTCGATTTGTATTGGAAATTCGCTGACTCTCTGCTTTTCAAAGATACAATTTTAACTTTGGCATTTTGGTCTGAAGCAGGCTCTAGATGTTCTTTAGCTACACCCTTTATCAAGTCCAAATTGAATGACGCACAGGCGTTTAAATCATAAAGCAGGTTCTGGTAGTCTTTCTTTGTAATTTTATTTCTACCACGACCTATCGATAAGTCAGGAAAAGTAGCACCGAATCGAATCACACACTGTGGCTTGATCTCTTCAGCAATTACCTTATACGAAGCTTGATCTCTTCGAAAGCGATGTGGTTCGTCAATGATAATAAAAGGCTTGGTTGCACGAAGCGCATCAAGCGGCCGATAAAAACCCTCAACCCCATAATCATAGTCATCGCGCGCGAGCATAGCGTTCTTGCGCTTCGTCAGAAGATGCATATTTGTTAGAAGAACATAGATTCTCTTTGTGTTCTGCAAGGAGCCTTTTACGAAATCACTGACAGCACCAGGAAAGTAAGAACGTCTGTTTTTCTTTCTCGTTTGTGCCGTAAGAACACCAACCTCCATCTCCGTACCATAGCCGCAACTGTCAGAGAAGTGCCGACGAGCATAGGGATCAAGGAGAAACTGGGCAGTACCGGCTTTAATAGCAAGAGAAGGTACGGCGATGATAAATTTGTTGATGCCGTAGTTTTTATGCAGTTCAAACATTGTCTTTGTATAGACATAAGTTTTACCTGTTCCGGTCTCCATTTTGATGTCAAGATTTAGGCAATCACTTGGTGCTTCGAAACATCGATAATCCGGAGGGAGACTGCTTTGAATTTTAGAGATGTTTTCTTTTAAGCGAATATCCTGCAAGTCGATCGTCGGATTTTCAAAATAATATCTGGGCCTGTAGATACCGACCCCCTCAAAGACTTGACTAAGCCTATCGACCGCTTCCTGTTGGTGAGGAAGTCCTTGTTGTAAAATCAGTTCCATTCTATGACCTCCTCCTTAATAACGAATATCAAAATTGATTCTAAGATTCTTCTCAGTCGCTTTTAATCGTTTAAGGTTCGTTTGTAAAGCCTCCATCTCAGTCCACGTAAAACTGTAACCAAAGAGCACAACATTTTCCGGATTAAAATTTGGGTCTGTATCAAATTTTGTGACAATCGTTTCAATGGCAGCGTTGTCTAATCCTTGGTTGATCAAATAAAGGTGCTTATCTATGTGATAACCTGTGTACGCACCAAAAGTTATAGCTTCTACTTTAGATGAAAAACCATAACCATCACGGACAAGCCATGTAGTAAGAACCGTATTTACACCAAACTCTTCTAACAAATTATTCGTAACAACAAGCTCATTTACATTGCGGTCAAAATCAATGATTTCATCGAGTTGTTTGCCCTTGGGCTCCTCTAGGACAAAATGTTTAAAGCCCAAATCTGCATTAGTTCCAGAATTTTCTTCTTTGATTTTCTTAGCAGCTCGAATGATGCGTTCACGGCCAATCTCATCAATAGTACGGTAACCTGCGTTATAGGCAGGCTTTCCTTCCTCTATGACCTCTGGAAGTTGTACCATAATGAATTTTCGTTTCCCACCATCTTCTGCGTTTAATTGCATGATGGCATCGGCAGTTGTGGCAGAACCGGAGAAGAAATCGAGGATTATTGAATCTTCAATTGTTCCGAATGAAATCAAATGTTTTAACAAAGCAGTAGGTTTTGGATTGTCAAATAAATCTTTCTTAAAAAAGCTCAATAATTCTGCGTTACCATTGCTTGTTGTTCCATATTTCAAAAGCAAGCTTCTTGGTTTTTTCCCCTTTGGCATTCTTTGCTTAAACTGAACACTCCAACTATCATTTATTTTAATAATACGTGCCTCATTATTTTTTAAGTCCTTAATAAAACGGTTTTTAGACCTTAACCAACTAATTGGATTTCCGTAATCATCTTTTTCCAATACTGATCCGTCAGGGCATTCAATGGGATAATATTGTTTTCCTGATTTCCTTTTGAAAGTATCCCAGAAAAACTTTCCATTTTCGTCAGTTTCTTTGTATCTTTTAGAATATTCACCGTCATAAGCGTGATATAGATTGGGAAGTTTTGATAAGTTCTTGCAGCAAAATAAAATCGTCTCATGTTCTATTGCAATATGTTTAGCGTCATTGCTACCCCCCTTTTTCTTTTGCCAAATAAGCTCTCCCGCAAAATTCTCCTCACCAAAAACATCATCACAAATCAATTTCAAATTCGCCTGCTCATTGTCATCAATCGAAATAAAAATTACACCATCATCCGATAGCAAATTTCTTGCAAGCTGTAGACGTGGATACATGAACATAAGCCAAGCAGAGTGAGAAGCAGAGCCTCGCTTGGTTAAGTCTAAAATACGCTGTGCCTGAGTTTCCGAAATGCTAAGTTTTTCCATCAAGTCATCAACTGTAAATTCAAAGCGATCATTGTAAACAAAACCGTCAGAACCTGTGTTATAGGGCGGGTCTATGTAGATACACTTGACAGCCCCGGCGTAGGATTTCAGCAGATGTTTTAAGCCATCTAAGTTATCTCCCGTGATATAAAGATTTTCGCTATCCTTATTTTCCGGTTTCTCATTATGTTCTTTATTAGGTTTAATCACGGTAGTAGTGTCAAGGGAAGCGAGAAGTCTCGCATAGTTCTTACCTAAGAATTTCAGCTCATAGCCCTCACTTTTGACATCAACTTTATCACTAATATATTCTTTGAAACGCTCAAGATCAAAACTTCCATCTTGACTGAAACAAGCAGGGAAATACTCTCTCAATACACTAATCTCACGATCTTTTGCAGAGATTGTTTCATTCCTATCCAGAATATCTTTAATCATGCTTCATCATCCTCATCAATAAATTCCAAAATATCGTCCACACCACAGTCAAGCACTCGGCAGATGCGTTCAATGCTATCGAGCGAGATATTATTCCTACGCTTAATCTGCGTCATCACATTCCCGGAGAAACCGGCTCTTTTGATAAGTTCCGAATTGCTCATCTGCCGGTCAATCAAGAGGTGAAGTAGTTTGTCGTAAGATACCGCCATGGAATATTTCTCCTGTCAAAATTAACTGCTTACAACTTATCACATCTTCGTGAATAATTCCATGATAAATGACTTGTGCGGTTAGACTGACCCAAAGACAAGGCAACACACATGGGATATATTCTTAAGGCTCTAATTTGACAGTGATATGTTCACCATCCTTGATTCTGATATCTTGCCCGTCAAATTCTCTAATACACTTTAGGTAAGCACGGTAGACAAAGAACAAGTGGAAAGTGACAACACATTACTTTTTCACTTCAAAGACGGTAGCAAAGTTGCTTTTCCTGTTCCAAGCAAAAAACTTATAAAAATAAAAGAACGCAGTCACTGATACGAAAATTGTAGCAATAACTGCGTTCTAAGTTGGTTGCGGAGGAGGGATTCGAACCCCCGTCCTCCGGGTTATGAGCCCGACAAGCT
>DUNL01000146.1 GCA_012839385.1 Clostridiaceae bacterium | reverse complement strand
TTATCAGCGCCATCTTCACCGCTAAGCAAAAAGGTCCCGGCAGCGTATCTCTTATCACCGATGCTAACGTGGGCACCGGGCTAGGTGCCGGGCGGTTCATGTTTGGCGGTAGCGGTGAGATAGAATTTGCCCGTGCAGGTGCGCCGGCACGATTGGTGAGGGACAACACCCTCGCCGGAAGTGGACTGACCATAGACCAGGCGTTGAGAAATGCAATGAAGTGGCTGGACATGGATTTGCCCCAAGCGACAAAGTTGGCGAGTAGAAATCCAGCCAAAGTGTTGCGGCTGGATAACACGAAAGGGAAGTTGGCGAAAGGATATGATGCTGACTTTACCGTGCTTGATAAAGAGTACAACGTTTTGGAGACTTGGGTGGGTGGTGAATGTAAGTATAGAGTATAATCACGATAAAAACAGGTGAATATGAGCAATTTTGACAATGGATTTGAATTCAGTCCGTCTCAATGGGTTCCCTTCAGGGACAAAAAAGAGATAGAGAAAGCGGTCAATATCAAAAGAGAAGATATTGAAAAACACTGGAATCCGGATTTTAAAATCAAGGTGGTGCCGGATGAAGAGGTGGAGTTCTATTGGCTGATGGACATGTTCAAAAGAATAAAACATGCTTCAGATACTGGGGAAAAAATAGTGATGATATTACCCAATCCGGCACCTCTGTACAAAAAACTTGCGTGGCTACTTAACATTAGCGATGTTGATTGCAGGAATGTGTACGCCTTTGCCATGGACGAGTATGCCGATGAGCACGGGAATATTGCACCCGAAAACTGGGAGTTCGGCTTTACCCACTCTATGATGAAATACTTCTATTACGAGTTGGATGAAAAAAGGAGGCCCAAAAAAAGGCAATTCGTGGGTTTCACCAATGAAAACCTGAACGATTACAGCAAGATGATAGCCGATCTTGGAGGTGCGGATATTTGCTACAGCGGGCCAGGATGGACGGGACACTTGGCCTTTATTGAGCCGGATGCCCCTGAGTTCGCCGGATCAATCGAGGAGTGGAAACAGTTGGATGCACGCATCTGCACGTTAAGCCCTTTTACGCTTGCCCAGAACTCATTGCATGGTCTTTTCGGGAAAAGTGGCAACCTGGCGGCCGTGCCACCCAAAGCGGCAACTATAGGACCGGTAGATGTGATAAACGCTAAGCACCGGTTTGACACGCATTCCATTACGGTACACAAAACAACAACAGCGTGGCAACGAACTATATCACGCCTTGTATTGCATGGACCAGTAACCCCGCTTATTCCGGAGTCTATCCTGCAGACATTGCCGACAGATGTGTTTGTCTCTGAGACGATTGCCCAAAATATCGAACCCGACTGGAATAAAGGGTATTGATCCATTTGATGACATTATTTTGCTTGTTGGGTTTTTTTCAATATTACTTGGTGAGATGATTTGATGGTTTATTTTTTTAAATTCAATGAATCAAAGATTTGATCTGAAAGCGGGTGCCGCAACGGTGGAAATAACACCCCGGGAAGCCCATTTTCTTCACGGTTATCCATTCGTGGAAAGGATAAGCACCGGAACACATGATCCATTGCTGAGTTCCTCCGTCTATCTGACGAATGGTCAAGAACAGGTGTTGTTCATATCGAACGATATACTTTACCTGAACAAAAAATCAGTGGCCCGGATACGTGAATCGGTCCATAATAAAATAGGTGTGGCCGAAAATAATATCATGATCGCGACAACACATACCCATTCAGGCCCAGTAACGGTTGACCTGATGACTAGTGAAAACGATCCTGTTGTCCCGAAAGTGGATAAAAAACTGCTGAAACATATCGAGCG
>DUNL01000106.1 GCA_012839385.1 Clostridiaceae bacterium | reverse complement strand
CTTGTCATATATGCTTCCAGCCCAGAAATTCTTAAAACGGTAAAGGAAGTTATATCCCAAATCGACAAACAAAAACCTATGGTAGAGATGGAAGCTTTATTCGTCGAGCTCACGATGAATGAGAATAAAGATATTGGAGCTAACTGGGATGTTATGACAAATCCCTTGAAGTTTCAGGAAGAAGCTCCGGCGCAAAATCCCGAAAATGACCCGATGAAATATTTCACGTCCCGCTTTGGGCAGTTTTGGCGCATATCGCCCTGGGAAGCCGAAGCTACGATCGACGCCCTTCAAGGAACAGGCCGCGGCAGAGTTCTTGCTAATCCAAAGGTGCGGGTAATGTCAGGTCGTAAAGCTACTTTTATTTCCGAAACGCAGATGCCAATTTTGACCAAAGATGGAGACGGCGAGATCAATACGGAATGGAAAAACGTCGGTATCTCGCTTGAAATGCTTCCTGTCGTGCTCGATGATGGAACTATTCATATAACCGTGACTCCCCGCGCTTCTTCCATCGTGGGAGAACAACGGCTGGGAGAAGTATCTGCTCCTATAATTTCAGAAAGGCGTGTTGAAACGGAAATGCTTCTTCGCCCGGAAGAAACGATCGTCATCGGCGGGTTGATAAATGATCGGGACATAAAAAGCATGTCCAAAGTGCCGGTTTTAGGAGATATCCCGCTTTTCGGAGAGCTTTTTAAGAGTACGAAAACCGAAACGGAAAGAAGCACTGTTGTCGTTTTTTTACGTCCTTCTATAGTTGAGCTTTATTCTGGCCCGGGGCTGCCTGAAGGCCTTGTTAAAAAATACGACGAACTTACTGTGAATATAAAGCCAATTACTTCGACGCCGCGTGCAGAAAATACTATAGATGCGTTAATTTCCCAGACAACTCAAGAAAGTGGACAACCAACCGTTGAAGAAAAAATTGCAGAAGAAGCTGAATCCAAGATGTTGCCTGAAGAAAGTACTGGACAAAGACGAAGTGAAGAAGAATACGAAAAGAAATGGCAAGATTTAGTTAAAAGCATAAAGAAGTCCGAAGAAACTAAGGCGCCCGAAAAGGAAGAAGTTAAACCTGAAGAGCCCAAAAAAGAAGTAAAGCCGGAAGAGCCAAAAACGCCTGAAGAGCCGGAACCTGAAGTTGAAAAACCTAAACCGGAAAAATCAAAGCCTGAAAAACCGGAACCTGAAGAGCCCGTTTGGGTTCCGCCCCTGAAGTAGGTGAAAGTATGAGCTGGATAAAAAACCTTCCGTCCTTAAGGCTTTTAGGCGATCTGCTCGTCGAAAAAGAAAAAATCACTAAAGAACAACTAGCGGAAGCTCTGGAGTATCAAAAACAAAAGGGCGTTCGCTTAGGAGCTGCTCTGGCTGAACTAGGCTATATCACTGAATCTGATGTGCTCGAAGTCTTTTCTCAGCATCTTGAAATACCCTATGTGCAGCGTCTTGACAGGCGGGTATTAGATGGGATGGGCGCTGATTATTCTTTCATATCGGAATTTCCCGTCGATACTATCACCCGACTTGGCGTTGTTCCCTTTAAGCTTGAGATAGAAACTCAAATTGACCAAGTTACTCAGGTTTGGAAGTTTCATGTTATTCTGTCTGATCCCTGGATGTACGACGAAATTTCTATGCTCGTCG
>DUNL01000027.1 GCA_012839385.1 Clostridiaceae bacterium | reverse complement strand
ATACTCACCGGTCCTAATATGTCAGGCAAATCGACTTATATGCGGCAGAACGCGCTGATTGTCCTAATGGCGCAGATGGGGAGCTTTGTACCTGCCCAATCGGCAAGTATCGGTTTGGTAGACCGAATTTTTACCAGAGTCGGAGCCTCCGACGACATCGGTGGAGGACAGTCGACTTTTATGGTTGAAATGACAGAAGTAGCGAATATTATGAGTCAAGCCACGCCCTCCAGCCTGCTGTTACTGGACGAGATAGGCAGGGGAACCAGTACCTATGACGGATTATCCATAGCTTGGGCAGTTGTAGAGCATATAGCTGATAAATCTTTCCTCGGCAGTAGGACACTGTTCGCGACTCATTACCATGAACTAACTGACCTGGCTGATCTCAAAAACGGTATCTTTAATTGCCATATTGGGGTTAGTGAGCGCCAAGGAGAAATCGTGTTTTTGCATAAGATTGCCGCGGGTGGTACTGATGATAGTTATGGAATTGAGGTGGCTAAATTAGCCGGAGTACCGCAGTCTGTGGTAACGCGCGCCAGGGAATTGGTAATGCAATTGGAAGCCGATAATAAGGGGAAACGCCTGATAATGCGCAAGGGAGCAAAGCCTCAGGAAGGTCAGATAGATCTTTTCAGCACTGCTCGTAGTGTCCAGGAAGCGGACAAGCTAATTGAGGAAATTGAGCAAATAGATATTGATCAAATGCGACCTATAGATGCCTTAAGCAAACTGTTGGATTTAAAGAAATTGATTGAGAAGATGCGATACTAGAAATATAGGAAGGGGCTTAGGATGCCTGTTATTAGAGAATTAGATCCGGTGACGATTAATCATATAGCTGCCGGTGAGGTAGTAGAAAGGCCGGCCTCAGTAGTCAAGGAACTGGTGGATAACGCTTTAGACGCCGGCGCTTCGCAGATATCCGCTTATATAAAAAGTGGGGGTATTAGTGAAATAACCGTTAAGGATAACGGCGGCGGCATGGCGGATGAAGACGCTATGAACTGTCTCCTCAGCCATTACACAAGCAAAATTAGACAAATCGGCGATCTGGAGTCAATTACAACTATGGGTTTTCGGGGCGAGGCTCTGCCCAGTATAGCTTCGGTTTCCAGGCTCTGGCTTCGCACCAGAGAGCCTGGAGCGGAGTATGGTTATGAGATTAAGGCCGAGGGAGGCAAAATAACTGAATCCGGCACCTGCGCTTGTCCGGAAGGTACTTCAGTCACGGTAAATGATTTATTTTACAATACACCGGCCAGATATAAATTTCTTAAGAAAGACAGTCTGGAGGCAGGTTATATCGCCGACATGATGGGCAAGCTGGCTCTGACCAGGCCCGATGTATCTTTTAGACTCGTTAATGAAGAAGGGAAGACCATGCTCTATACGCCCGGGAATAACGATTTGCTTAGCGCTATTTATGCTGTCTTCGATCGCAAGACCGCGGAAGGTATGGTTCCTGTCACAGGTATCCATGAACCACTGCGAATTAGCGGCTATATCTCAACTCCGGAAAACGCGCGCGGTAATCGTTCGCGGCAGGTTTTTATTGTCAACGGTAGAAGTATCAGCTCCAGAACGTTAACAGCGGCAGTAGACGAAGCGATACGAGGTTGGTTTGTGAAGAGCAGATTCCCGGCCTTGGTCTTGCAAATAACAGTGCCTCCGGAACTTATAGATATCAATGTCCATCCTCAGAAAAGTGAACTGCGCTTCTGGAACGATAGGGAAGTTTTTCGCGCCATTTATCATACTGTCCAAAACACACTAGCTGCCGCGGCAGGTATCCCCAGCATGTTGGATCAGCAAAAAACTTCAGACCAATCTGACCAAAGAGAAGTTATACCGACAACTGACACCGCAACTGAACGTACATCACTAACTGATGCCTCACCGGCTAAAGAAAACAAACAGAAACAAGTTAACACCGGAAAAGATAAAAGATTCTATCAGCAAGGCGTTAACGATATACCATTCACATATGTAGCCGACCAAACTAAGACACTAACTGAGAGTGAAGTCTCCTCTCTTACAGAAAATAATAAGCAAGCTGATTTAACAGATCAGAAGCGAGAATATTTTCCTGGTGAGGGGAGTCCACAAGCAACTAGTGGCGACGAATATAAGCAAATGCCAATTGCTCAACTAAAGGTCAGTTCACTTAAAGAAGCGAGAATAATCGGAACTTACGCTAACACTTACATATTGCTGGAAACAAAGGGGGAGCTAGTAATAATAGACCAGCACGCCGCTCACGAACGTATTTTATACGAAGGCCTTCTTTCGAGAACTAATGACAAAACCGGCAGACATAAGCACTCCAGCCAAATACTATTATGGCCGCATAAAATGAAGATTAGCGAACTTGAAGCATCTGTCTTAGAGGAATATAGGGAACAGATACTCAATCTAGGATTTGATTTCGAGCTTTTTGGTACGGATACGATAGTAATCAGAGCTGTTCCTGAACTCCAAGCCGAATTAAATCCGGAATTCGCTATTGCCGCGATAATTGAAGCCTGTATGACAGAAAATCCCCGGTCAGAGGAGCGTAGAAAGGAAATATTACACGATATAGCCTGCAAAGCGGCAGTTAAATCTAATGACAAGTTGGACGATATAGAGATCAAAAAACTCCTGACTGATTTGGAGGATTTAGACAATCCATACCATTGCCCACATGGCAGACCTGTTTTGATACGTTTTAGCCGTAAGGATCTGGACAAAATGTTTCGACGTATTGTTTGAAAGTTGATGAAAATAGGCGCGATGGATATAAAGCGACATAATAAAGAATGGCAAGATAGATTTGCTCATTTTAGTGAGCAAATAATTGCCACTTCTAGAAAACAACCGGATCATATTATTGTCATCTGCGGACCTACGGCCTCCGGTAAGTCAAGCCTGGCTCTGACTGTCGCTAAAGCTCTGCGAGGAATCATATTATCTGCTGATTCTATGCAAATTTATCGAGGATTTGATATCGGCACTGCTAAACCGACGAAAGCTGAACAAGTAGAAGTGCCACATAAGATGATAGATATTCTAGATCCGGATCAAAATTATAGTGTCGCTCTATTTGCCGAGGACGCGGGTGAGATACTGTCCAATTGCCAGAGTAAACAGGTGCCGGTAATAGTATGTGGAGGAACCGGACAATACATTTCAACCCTGTTGGATGGTATAGATTATTCCGCCCATAGCAGAAATCTTAAGTTAAGAGCGGAAATTGAAAGGGAAGTAGAAGCCAAAGGACTAGAATATTTCTGGAATAAATTACAAAGACTTGACCCTGAAGCTGCGCAAACCATGGCTGCTACTGATAAAAGAAGGATAATTCGTTTTCATGAGCAATTTCGCTTAACCGGCAAAACCAGAACAGAGATTAATAGGGAATCAAAATTACAAAACCCTGATTTTAATTATTCAGCATTCTATCTGGATCCCGGTCGAGAGATACTTAATTATAGAATTGAGAAACGTTGCCGACAAATGCTTGACGCGGGACTGATTGAGGAAACTAAAAATTTATTGCTTTCTTATCCGGACACAAGTTTGCAACCATATCGCGGTATCGGCTATAGAGAAGTTCTTAATTATTTAGATAACCGGTACTCCAAGATAGAGTTAGAAAAATGGATTGTTATCCATACCAGACAGTATGCCAAGAGACAGCGCACCTGGTTCCGTCCCCGTACTGATTTAATCCGGTTTTTATTCAATCAACAATGATGTGGTATATTGTCTGTATTTTTCAGATCATTTTAAATAATTTATATGCAATTTGCCCTTGTTTTATGATAAAATGACACAATATTAACTTTTGTTAAACAAATATTCAAATTCAAAAGGGGAGGAGAGAAGCGTAAATTGCTCAAGGTTATTAAAATGAAGGATTTAAATTTTTCTGATCTCTCTCTAAAACAAACCACAATGAACAAATTAAAAACCGAAGAGATTTTTCTAAAAAAATGTATTCAAGCGATGGTTCCAGTAGAAATAATGTTTATTGATGGGAGAAGCTATATTGTAAATTTGGTTGCCTATGACAATGATTCATTAATTGTTGACCACAACGGTTCACAAACCTTGCTCTATAAGCGTTCTCTGGCGCATATCAGACCCCAGTTAACTGCCAGATATGTATTTGGAGAGGATTATATGGGCGAAGACAGATTAAAGCATAGGACGAAATACTCCACGCACTACTCCTAATATCCGGTAAGACTCATCTTCAAAGAGGATCATGTCATAAGCTTTATTTTCCGGCTTAAGATAGATTCGATTGTTCTCTTTAACAAGTCGCTTCACTGTGGCTTCATTATCTAGCAAAGCAACTACGATCTGACCTAGCTCCGCTGTAGGTTGCTTGCGAACAAAAACAATATCTCCATCCAAGATATGCGCGTCCTTCATGCTGTCGCCACTAACATTTAGCGCGAACATTTCATCAGCCTCCGCGAAGTATCCGGCAGGTACCGGTAATTCACACTCAATATTTTGAGTTGCCAAGATGGGAACACCGGCGGTGACACGACCTACAAGGGGGATTTTACGTTCTCGACTCATCTCAAGAGCAGGTACACTGATAGCGCGGCGTTTACCCGCTTTCATCTCAATTCTGCCACTTTTGCGAAGTCGTCTAAGATGATTATGAACAGTAGAAGTTGATTTAATACCAACGCCTTTACATATATCGCGTATTGAGGGAGAAAAACCATTTTTTCTTGTATACTCAACTATATAATCGTAAACTTTTTCTACAGTCTGCTCAACGGTAGCTCTCGTAAAAGGGTATTTCTCCATAATTGTCTCCTTAAGCCTCAAGTAAAACTAATTTAGTAGATATTATTATATTTTGTCTTTATTGTCAAACACATGTTCGTTATTGTCGATAACAAATCTTTAGATAATTAATCTAAGCCTTGTTCCCAAGTGATTTCAGGTATAATATAAACACCAGTTTGACCAAAGGGAGGAAGCTCGTGTCAAATATCCGCAAGATAGAACTTAATCCAAAGAGTGATGATGATAATAGCAGTCTTAATGACACTTTGTCCAGTGCTATAGTTCAGCATGAGGATGAAACAAACTTGCCGGAACAGACTACCGCGGATACAAATATTGACTTCGTAGCAATTCCAGAGCAGACAAATTACTTTTCTGACATACCGGTCGCTGAGACTACAACTTACGAATCCCAATCAACTAAGTTTCATAATCAAGTACAAGATACATCAATATTTGACTCAAATGAAGCCGGGATACCCGAAAAAAACAACTCCCCGGAATCCTTTTTCGCCAACCGGTATGATCTGTCAACACATACGCAAACAAAAAGCAAAAATATTCTCCGCGCCGGATTGAGTGATGGCAATCTGGATTTAGAATCACAGATTAAAACCGGCGCCAGAATCTATCGTCTTAAAGGGTTTACAACCGTCGCCAGGATCAAAAGAAAATTTAAACAAGAGAACAGACAAAGAAAAATTAGAAATCTGCTAACCGTAATGGTCATAATTCTCTTTATAATCATCCTGCTGGTAATATACAATCCAATAAAGGATATACCTGAATGGAGAAAAATCCTCGGACTGGATAGCGCCTATGGCGAACAAACTATTGCTGAAACTCTAAGTATGGACACAGATTGACCAGAGTAGGGTTTATTTTGAAGCTCTTAAATACTTAAAACAACCAGCTAAAACATTCTCAAGTCCTTGATTTCACTCCTGTTGGAATTTCGCTACACCTAACTTCACAAAACTTTTATTTTGCGAAGTTCGTTTTATTTTTATCTGAGGTATTCCCTTAACAAGTCCCTAGTAGGTAGCACTCTTAGTTCAGTAATCAAGGATATTCTACCCTGACTATAGACACAGGTCATTGTAGAGGTCTAGGTTGTTATGTTGGATTTGGGTCGCGTCATTTGTTCAACTATAATTTGCGCTTTTTGTTTTATTGCTCCTTTAGGCGATGCGCCGCTTTATAGTTGTAGAATAATTTGGCAATTGAGGAAACAAGCATTATACCCAGGGCTAGTGTTCCCGTGATCATCAGTGTCTTAATCAGACTATTTATAAAACTATTCTCTTGTCCAGTCAGAAAATAGTTCATCGTCCTATAGATCTCGTATCCTGGAACTAAGGGGAACAATCCCGCTGTTAGATATACTGTTGCCGGTTTCTTGGTAACTCTTGCCATCAACTCAGAATAGGTAGCTAGGAATAAAGTGGCAATAAAGATCGCCACCGTGTAGTTAAAATCACTGTAATGATTAATCAGAGCATAAATCAGCCAACTTAGGCCCCCACCTACCCCACCAACCAACAGAGCCTGCTTTCTCACATCAAAAATTATGAGGAAAGCGAAAACACCTAAGATCGCGATCATGACTGACACAGGGTTCATAGGATCAATAGAATACAAAGGTGGCAGTTCTGTATGGGTGAACCTAAAAATATAATTCATGATTGATGAGCCGATACCTGAACCTATGGCAAGCGCTGTAGCTGCCAATATAGTTTCAATTAGTTTAATTAACCCCGCCAGATAGTCACTGGCAATAAGATCTCTAATACTGTTTACTAGAATAATTCCCGGGAAAAGATACATAAAAGCGCCGGCAGTCATTAAATGAACCTGACTACTATACTGTGTAAACAGCACCGGAGAGATCATAGCATAGACCAGCGCTCCCCTAATAATATTAATAAAAATCCTATTGCTACCCAGTCTTCTCAGAGGAGAGACCATAAAAGTTAACAAGGCTGATACTACCGCGGCCCAGATTGCCGGAATCAACGTGGAACCTGAAAGAAGCGTAAAAGAGAAACCTGTTAACGCAACTCCACCTGTATTAATTAGTTGGGAATATCTAGGGAAAGCCAGTATGGCTTTCGCATCTGCGAGCGCCAGAGCGGGATCCGGCTTTTCACGACATATTCTCCTAGTCAGATTATTGAGTAAGTCAACTCGATTGAAATTAGTGATTACTCCCCTAACATTCTCGGTAACTACAATAGTATCACCTGAACGGTTCTGAGCTGAAATAGTAATATAATGCGTTATTCCGAAAACTTGCGGATTGGTTAGTATATCGTCGTAGCTTTCCATAATGGACTGCATACTATCTTCAACCCGATAAGTCTCAGCTCCATTGGTCATCAGACCGGTACCAATCAGAGCCGCTAATTGCACAATTTCATTTTCAATATTTCTATCTTTTTTCATTTACCATACTCTACCCTCAACTTCTCAGTGAGTATTTATGCCTAGCTGCTCATTTTTATTAAAAAAGCAATACAAATTTCTGTCAGCGCTGTTCTATCCACCCTTGGTGACATAGTTGCTCTGCCATCAATACAGCCCCTCCGGCCGCTCCTCTCATAATATTATGGGACAGGCAAATGAACTTATAATCAAAGATATTATCCTCTCTTAAGCGGCCTATATTTATCTGCATGCCCCGCTCTGCGCCCGCGTCCAATTTAGACTGCGGTCTATCGGTTTCATGCCAATAATTAAGAAACTTTTCTACAGCGCTGGGTAACTCTCTAACCTGATCAGGAATTTTGAAATTTTCCCAGGCAGATAATATCTCTTCCTTGGAGATTCTTTGTTTAAAAGCAACAGATACCGCTGCCAGATGACCATGTTCAACCGGAACTCTTAAACATTGAGCTGAGATGATCGGATTGATAGCCGGCCTGATCACTTCACCAGCTATACTGCCCCATATTTTTAATGGCTCCTGCTCACTTTTCTCCTCTTCACCACCAATATAGGGAATAACATTAGCGTCCATCTCAGGCCAGTCTGCCAGGCTTCGACCTGCCCCTGACACAGCTTGGGCTGTTACAACATTGATTCTATTTGGCTCATAGGACAATAAAGGGTGAATCGCGGGTACATAGCTCTGTATTGAGCAGTTGGGCTTGACCGCGATAAAGCCTCGACTTGTTCCCAGCCTTTTCTTTTGCGCGTTAATAATCTCCGCATGTTGCCAGTTGAGTTCCGGAATTATCATCGGCACGTCCGGTGTACCTCTGTGGGCTGAATTGTTGGACACTACCGGGAGTTCTAAGCGCGCGATTTTTTCCTCCAAGGCGCATACTTCTTCTTTAGCCATGGAAACAGCGCAGAAGACAAAATCTAAATCAGAAGCCGCGGTCTCAAGTTCCGCTAAGGACATCAACTGCAGTTCCGCGATCTCAGGCTTAAAAACTTGGTTAGTCTTCTCGCGTCCGGCGATAGCTTGTTGATAAGTCATTCCTCTTGAGCGCTCAGAAGCATAGAGATGTTTAATCTCGAACCAGGGGTGATCTGACAACAGGGACACAAAATGCTGTCCGACATATCCGGTCGCGCCAATTACGCCAACACTATATTTGCGATTTTTTATAATATCTTGAGTCATAGTCTCTCCTTTTTGTAACTGTTATGTAAACAACGTCTATTATAATATAGATAATAATCTCAGGTGTTCGACCTGATGGAATAACTTT
>DUNL01000278.1 GCA_012839385.1 Clostridiaceae bacterium | reverse complement strand
TAATAATTCCTCAACTGAACAGGGGGTACAGTAAATGGTTTGGAACATGCCGACATCGAGCTTTATTTTCTATTTCATATTGCCCTGGGTTTCTTCTTTGTGCATTATCATCTATGGGATCACCTGGGCTCTACGTAAGGATTAAAACCAACAAGAATCAGGAGGGGGATCAATTTTAAATGTGGCCAATTGTTATTGCTTATTTTATAGCTGTCATGGCTTTAGGTTTTATTGCCGGTCGTAGAGTTAAGGATTCTACCGAATACTATCTGGGCGGCAAGCAATTTGGGCCTGTACTGACAGCCTTTAAGTTTGCGTCAACCGCTGAAAGTGGGGCGTGTATGGTAGGGACACCGGGCATGGCCTATAGTGTAGGACTTCCTGGGATGCTGCAAGAGATGTTCATGCCCATCGCCTATTTTATGTCCTTCCGGGTATATGGTCAGCGCTTAAAGGCAGCATGTGACCACTTCCGTACCATTACAGTTCCTCAATTATTGGAGAAGCGCTACCGTTCGAGAACGGTAAGGGTGCTGGGGGCAATTGCTATTTTAATCGGTCTTGGCGGCAACCTGACAGCGCAGTTGAAAGCCATGGGAGAAGTATTTTCCTTGGTACTCAATATACCTTACGTACCGGCAGTGCTGCTCGGTATTGCGGTAGTTGGCATCTACTGTGTAGTCGGAGGTTATACAGCGACAGTATGGACAGATACACTGCAGGGTGCCATTATGCTAATCGGGGCAGTTCTTCTGGTGGTGTTTACCAGTACGGCAGTTTTTGGAGCCAACGGTTTCAGCTTTGCTAAACTCAATGCCGCACTCAACGAAGTCAATCCCGACCTGCTTACCCTTACGGGTGGGGGAGCAATGCCGGGGATGATGATTATAACAATATTCCTGATCATTTTATGCCTGGGGATGGCGCTGCCGCAGCAGGCTGTGGCCCTGTTTAGCATGCGTGACAGACGGGTTGCCAGGTGGTCCCTTGTGATCTGCAGCATTTTTTCGGTGATACTGCTGTGGGGTCTGGTTCCTTCCGCGATGATGGGGCATATGCTGCTGCCGCCGCTGGACAACCCGGATCAGTTAATTCCCACATTGATGGCCGAAGTAATGCCGCCCTGGTGTGCAGGTATATTTCTGGCAGCGATCCTGGCGGCGATTATGTCCACGGTCAGCGGTGTAATCGTAGTGGCGGCCTCTGCATTGAGCCAGGATGTGATCAGTATAGCTGCGCCGGAAGCGTATCATAAACGGCCGGTATTCTGGGATCGTCTGGCAGTGGTTTTGATGGTGATTGTACCTGTGCTTATTGCCTTAAAACCGCCGGCTATCGTCTTCTGGTTGATTCTCTTCTCATTTGGGATGGTTGTTGTATCTTTCCTGATGCCCATGCTGGGGACGATCTTTTGGAAGGGCGGCAATAAGTACGGAGCCATTTCGGGCATGTTGGTAGGATTGATCCTGGTGCCATTCTGGATGGTTATTGGCGAACCGGGTATTCCGGCACTGCTGCTTGGTATGATTGCAAGTCCCCTGGTCTTTATTATTGTTAGCCTTGCCACGAAAGATAAACAGGACTTAGGGGATGTTGTCGACCCCCTCTGGGAGGTCTATAGCGAGGTCTAGTACTCATATAAAGGAGTGTTATGCGGATGTGTGAGCAGGCAGGGCAAGAGGCGATTTATGCATCATTGAATGTCAGTAGAGATCTGGTCCCCGAAATAACGGCTCGCTCTTGTGGTCGCAAGGTAGTCCTTGGGAGTGAAGCAAGAAGGCAGCTAGTTTGGTACCCGTACTATTTATTCTACGTTAGTTTAGAAAGCCAAAAAAAATCTGGTAAGGTGAAAACCAATTCTGTAATTTACGCAGTAGACGGGATTAAGGGCTACTTTAGTTTTTCTCCGGGACTGCCGAACTGTAGTGACAGCAAACCGTCTGAGTGCACTGCCTTGCTTGCACCCGCACTTTCCCTAAAAGAAGCGCGGGATATGGGAGAAAAGGAATTTCGGGCACACGGTCGTTTTAATGCAAAATATGCTCTATGGCTTTCCCCTGGCATACATTTTAAGGTAGTTTCATGGCAACTGATTTATAAGCCTTACTGGTTGGTTGAACTGGAGATGCGCGGGAAGCAGGTTGTCAGGGTGATCGATGGAACGACCGGTGAGTTTGGCGGATTTCAGGGGCATAGAATAATGCAAGGGATACGGGCTTTAAAGAATGCCGGTTTCACCAAGATAAGTCCTCAATATGTGCTATGAGGAAATTTCGGGACGATTTACAAAGGAGAGCTTGATATGTTAACAGATGCGGCCTTAACAAAAACAAAAAAAAGCGAACTGGAATTATTTAAAGGCGGGGTGATTATGGATGTTACCACCCCGGAACAAGCTAAAATAGCGGAAAAGGCGGGGGCATGTGCAGTGATGGCGCTGGAGAGAGTCCCTGCTGATATACGAGCTGCCGGTGGAGTGGCCAGGATGGCCGACCCATTGCTTATATTACGTGTGATGGAAGCCGTATCTATACCTATAATGGCAAAGGTAAGAATCGGACACATAGTAGAGGCCCAAATTTTGGAGTCTTTGGGTGTTGATTGTATTGATGAGAGTGAAGTTTTGACTCCGGCAGATGACGAATTTCATATCAATAAAAGTGAATTCAAGACACCCTTTGTCTGTGGGGCACGAAATCTAGGGGAGGCCTTGCGGCGTATAAGTGAAGGGGCATCAATGATACGCACTAAGGGGGAAGCCGGCACCGGTAATGTAGTCGAAGCGGTGCGTCACATGAGAAAGATTTTAAGTGAGATGCGGTATTTGCAGAACATGAATGCAGAGGATACTGCCGGTTATGTAAAAAATACAGGTGTGCCTGCTGACCTGGTAAGTAAAATACAGCAGACCGGCTGCTTACCTGTTCTGAACTTTGCTGCCGGTGGAATTGCAACACCTGCAGATGCTGCGTTGATGATGCAATTGGGAGCAGATGGTGTTTTTGTGGGATCGGGGATATTTAAGTCCGGTAATCCGGAAAAAAGGGCGCGGGCTATAGTTGTTGCTGTCAAACACTTTCGTGAACCAGATGTAATTACCGAAGTCTCCAAGGATCTTGGTGAGGCTATACACGGTATTGATATTGCTTGCTTAGGACATCAAGAGCGCCTGCAAGAACGTGGCTAGTAAACAGCTACATTCAGGCGGTGGTTGTGCCCCGAATAGTTGGCTATTAAATCTATTAAAATAAATATAAGAGGTGCTAATTATGAATGCAGAACAGCGTTGTGAACAATTGGGAATTAAACTGCCAGAGGTTTCTAAACCTGTTGCGTCTTATGTCGCAACGGTTCTCAGCGGAAATTTGTTATTTGTTTCTGGCCAACTCTGTACAGTAGCCGGTGAATTTAAATACAAGGGAAAAGTGGGGAAAGAGGTATCTCTGGATGATGCCTGTCAGGCTGCGAGGGCTTCAACGATCAATGCTCTCGCCACAATCAAACAGGAAATAGGGTCTTTAAATAAGGTGAAGAGGGTTGTCAAGGTGGTGGGTTTTGTGGCCAGTGCCCCTGATTTTTACGACCAACCCAAAGTAATTAACGGTGCCTCTGACCTGCTGTTAGAAGTATTCGGTGAGAAGGGCAAACATGCGCGGTCTGCGGTAGGTGTGGCTGCATTGCCATTTAATGTGCCGGTTGAAGTTGAACTGATTGTTGAGGTATAAATGGCAAGGAAACTCCAGGGCTAGATTGTGTTCACTTTACGGAAAGAGAGATAAAGGGTGACCAGCATGGTAATTGCAGAGCTTTTGATTGTATTGGTGTTGGTTTTGGTACTACCCTTTTTATCCCGAACTGTGCAAGCCAATTTGGAGATATTTCTATTAATTATGGGTTTAACTGCAGCGTGGATTGCAAAATCATTGAATATGCAGCTGATTTTGAAATCCCTGAAAGAACCTATAATGATCACCTCCGCAGTATTTATTGCAGGCCTATTGTTCCTGTATTTACAAGATAAGTTAAGGGTAGGAATAAAAAAGTTATTAAAGGTTATTCCACTGAAGATGTTTGTTTTTTTGACGGTGGTGATCTTGGGTTTAATCTCGGGTCTGATTACTGTGATTGTAGCTTCTTTAGTGTTGGTTGAAATAGTCAATATCCTTGATATTGAACGCAAACATAAGATTAATTTTACTATTATCGCTTGTTTTGCGATCAGTATGGGGGGTATGTTGACTCCGATAGGACATCCTCTTTCTACCATCACAATTTCAAAGATGGGCCAGGATTTCTGGTATCTTTACCATTTGCTTGGGGATTTTATTATTCCCGGAATTTTTGCGATTGGATTGATAAGCACATTAGCTGTTGATAATGCAGCAGGTGCTAAAATGGAATTAGAGAATAATGATCATATTAAAGATACAAAAGAGAATTATTACTGGGGAATAGTGTACAGAGCAGTAAAGGTTTATCTATTTGTTATGGCTCTTGTTTTTCTCGGGGAAGGACTCGAACCCTTAATTAATACATGTTTGGTGGGATTAAGTGCAAAAGTGTTGTGCTGGATCAATATTGTTATGTCTATATTTGACCGCGCTCTTTTAGGTGCTGCTGAACTAAGCAGGCAAATGAGTCAGGTTCAGGTGCAGGCAATCCTGATGGGTTTATTGACTAGTGGAGGTATGCTCATCCAAGGAAATATCCCCAACCTAATATCTTCCAGCATGCTTGGTATTGAAAGTAAAGAGTGGGCAAGGTTGGGAGTGCCGCTGGGTTTATCATTAATGTTGGTGTATTTTGTTATATTAATTAGTGTTTTATAAAAATCCAATATGGATTCAATATGAAAATATAACAGGGTATCAAGAAAGCGTGTTTAAGGATTATATGCTATTTCGGGTATCGGACCATGTAATGAGGGATGTTCATGCCCGCGCTTAAGTAAAAATTGCAGGAGGTGTATTATATTTATGTTCGAAAAACCGATTCAAGGAGAGCAAAAAGCCTTTATGACCGGCAATGAAGCCGTCGCCTGGGCTGCTCT
>DUNL01000131.1 GCA_012839385.1 Clostridiaceae bacterium | reverse complement strand
GGATACCCCTACAAATACAAATTTCAAAACACCATTATTTAGATACGCTTCTATCTTAGGAACATTGCAGCAAGCTAAATGTCGGGTGGTAACCGGTACCGTTGCGAGGGGAGATGCTTTCTCCCCGAGCTTGCTGCAATGTTCCTAAGATAGAAGCGTATCTAAATAATGGTGTTTTGAAATTTGTATTTGTAGGGGTATCCCGTGGCTGGAAAATGCAGGATCATAGCATACATATATGTCAGGGAAGAAAATGCAAAACATAGGCTGTCTGCTTACAGGGATAATTACGATACCTATTATTGGCCGGGTGTTCCTTGGTGTGCCTGGGTTTATTATCGGTATTATTGTAGGTGGCCTAATAGCATATGGAGCAAAGAAGCAGTAATACTGCACATGGGTTTTAGGGATACTTCTGTAGTGACCACAGTTGGGTCTCGGTAGTTACAAGCAAGGTGATACACAGGTACTATGCCTGGAAGGTTATTGGAAACTAATGTCGAATTTAGTAATAGAGATAATTTGCTCTAAAGGCTCAATGAGGGCGGTACATATGTTAAAACCCGGCATATATGAGCAAGTCATAAATAAACAGCTTTGTAAAGAGATTGACGCTGCGACGGACAAACTCAGCTCAACTACGGGTATTGACCCGGCTGAGGCGTCAAAAGTCCTGGCTCAGTACATATCTGAGGTTGTCGAAAAAGGCCTGAATAACATCAAGGATAGTAAGAGCGGTCTTGATGATCAGGTCAAACTCGCTAATAGGATAGTCAGTACAATCATGTCCGAAACAGGAGAACCCGCCTTTGACACTCTGACAGTTGATGAGCGCGCCGAGCAGCTTCTTGCGCTTATAGACAAAGAAAACACTATATTTGCATTGGACGAGAAAGCACAGATCATTCGACCGAAGACTTCTATTGCGCAAAGCTCGCTCTTTACCGGCGCAATCCATGAGCCAAGCATGTATTCAGAGCTCAAAAAAGAAATCGTATCCTCAGACCGCACTGATATGTTGGTGTCATTTATCAAGTGGAGCGGGCTGCGCCTTATTATCGACGAGCTAAAGGCCTTCACAATGCGCGGTGGCAGACTTCGCATGATCACAACCTCTTACATGGGCGCAACAGACGCAAAAGCTATTGAAGAGCTCAAAAAACTGCCGAACACAGAGATTATGGTCTCCTATGACACCAAACGCACGCGCCTCCATGCAAAAACATATGTATTCTACCGTGAAACAGGATTTACGACCGCCTATGTAGGCTCTTCGAACCTGTCAAATGTGGCTATTTCCAGCGGTCTTGAATGGAATGTCAAGATTACCGCCAAGGACTTGCCCGAGATCATTCAGAAAATCGGTGCGACCTTTGAAAGTTATTGGAATTCTAAAGACTTTGAGCTATACAGCGAAGAACAGAAAACCCGCTTGGCCAAAGCCCTAAAGGCAGAGCGATCGCACGGCGAGAGGACACAGACGACGTACATGTTTGATATTACACCGTATCCCTATCAGCAGGAGATATTGGACAAACTCCGTACTGAGCGTGAGGTCAGGGGTTACTATAAAAACCTGGTTGTAGCAGCCACGGGCACCGGCAAAACCGTAGTTTCCGGTTTTGATTTTCGCAGTTTCTGCAAGTCGAATCCAGGTAAACCGAACCGCCTGCTTTTTGTGGCGCACAGAGAAGAGATCCTCAAACAGAGCCTTGTCTGCTTCCAGGGCATCATGAAGGATGCAAACTTCGGCGATCTCTTTGTCGGCGGGAATAAGCCCGAGAGCCTTGACCATCTGTTTGTATCTGTGCAAACCTTTAACTCTCAGGAGCTCGATAAAAAGACCTCACCGGATTTTTACGATTATATCATCATCGACGAATTCCATCACGCAGCCGCTCCAACATATCAAAGATTATTAACCAACTATAAGCCCAAAATACTGCTTGGCCTGACTGCTACCCCGGAGCGTATGGACGGCAAGAGCGTTCTGGAATACTTTGATAACCGCATCGCTGCCGAGATCCGTCTCCCGGAGGCCATTGACCGCAAACTGCTAAGCCCGTTCCACTATTTTGGTGTCACAGACACAGTGGACCTGAACGACCTAAAATGGGTGCGCGGAGGATATGATAAAAATATGCTGAGCAATCTCTATACAATGAACCGCGCACTAGCTGAACGGCGTGCTGACCACATCATCAGATCGCTGGACAAGTACGTTACCGCTATCGACGACGTGAAAGGCCTCGGATTTTGCGTGTCGAAAGAGCATGCGAAGTTCATGGCGGAACACTTCAATGAGCGTGGGATCTCATCTATCTATTTGATCAGTGAATCCCCAGATGAGGAAAGGAATACAGCCAAAAAAAGGCTGATAAACGGGGAGATCAGATTCATATTTGTCGTTGATATCTACAACGAAGGTGTAGATATTCCAGAGGTTAACACGGTGCTGTTCCTCAGGCCAACGGAGTCGCTGACGATTTTTCTGCAGCAGCTCGGCCGCGGCCTGCGTCTTGCAGAAGGGAAGGAGTGCCTGACCGTTTTGGACTTTATCGGTCAGGCAAACAAAAAATATAACTTCGAGGAAAAGTTTGCTGCACTGCTGTCAAATACAACACACAGTGTACAGCGTGAGATAAAAGACGGTTTCCTCTCAGTCCCAAAAGGCTGTTATGTCCAACTTGAGCGCAAGGCCAAGGAATACATACTCGATAATATCCGCAGTTCGCTCGGTATAAAGGCAGGTCTTGTCGCCCACATTGAGACTTTTGAAGCTGATACAGGCAAACCTCTCACACTGGCCAATTTTGTTGATCATTATCACTTTGATCCGCGGAGATTGTACCAGCGTGCGAGTTTTTCGCGCTTGTGTGTGCTTGCCGGGGTGAGAGATGATTTTGATGAGCCAGCTGAAGAGATTTTTGACCGGGCATTTCCCAGAATATGCACCATCGATTCTCGGCGTTGGATTAACTTCCTGCTTGAGGTACTTCCCAAGTTAAGCACAGTTGAATATGCCACCCTTCCAAAGCTTCAGCAAATCATGCTCCAGATGTTCTATGTGACCGTATGGCAGGATTCGGCAGAGGATTTGACTGCCCCGGAAGTGGTTGGCAATATAAAATTGCTGGCTGACAGTCCGATAATCCTCGCAGAGCTCATAGAATTGTTGCGATATAATCTGGACCATATCGATCTAGTCGATGAAGTGGTAGACTTGGGCTATGATTGTCCGCTCGATCTCCACTGCGGCTATTCCATGCGGCAGATCGCAACAGCTATGGAGTTTTTCAATTACGGCTCCTTGCAAGGCATCGGCGTAAAGCACTTCCCTGAAAAGAAAACCGATGTCTTCTTTGTCACGCTTAATAAGGCTGAGAAGGACTACTCACCGACAACGATGTATAACGACTACTCGATTAACGAGTGGCTGTTCCATTGGCAGAGTCAAAGCACAACGGCCGACAATTCTCCCACTGGTAAGCGGTATAGAAATCACAAGGCCAACGGAGATAAGATCCTACTGTTCGTACGTGAGTTTAAAAAAGATGAATATGGGACAGCCACTTATACCTTCCTCGGCCTGGTGGATTATGTCCGTCATGAAGGCAGCAAGCCCATGAATATAATATGGAAACTCCGGCGACCAATCCCTGCAAAATACCTCAAAAAGACAAACAAACTGGTAGTGGGATAATAGCAAATACCTTATACCATCCATGGAATGGCGTTGAAAGTAAACTTAAACACATAACAAGTGAGGGAGATAATTATGCAAGAAGTTGTAGCTGCCCTTATTTGGGACGGGGACAAGGTTATGATATGCCAGCGCCCTGCACATAAAGCACGCCCCTTACTTTGGGAGTTCCCGGGTATCCGCTGGATCACAGCAGATAAAATCGATAATTTCAGATTTTGCTCTGCAGATATGAAGATACTTCAGAAGTTAAAGGGTGTAAATTAATATGGTAAGCATTAATCCGAAATTATTGAATCATGTTTGCCGTATAGTGGAAGAAAAATCAGGCTGCACTATTCCGTTTAGATTAAGAGGGATAACAATAAAACGGGATCGATTTCTTCAAATGCTTTCTGTAATGGGTGGTGTGCCCATAGCAATAAGTTTGTTTTGCACCAGATCCCCCCGATATTAAAGTTTTATGAATTGATATCAGGATTAAGAGACTGGGGCAGGGGACTCAATCTTCTCCTGCAAGATTTTCTGACTGTAGAAGCGATCTCAGAGCATTCTAGATTGTTTAACTGACCAGACATCTGCGTTCAAAAATGGTGGTTATGAAACTGTCACTCAACTGAAATATACAGGCTATTAAAAACCATATAAATCGAGGTGTGAACATAATGGATCCCAATCTTCAAACAAAAAATTCATTTGCCTGGACATCTTTTTATATGGAGTTTGCTGACAGGTTGTTGCAGTATAAAGATAAGCGTTCTGAGCTTCTTACTCTATTGAAAAAAGTCCATGATAATTTGGGTTTGCGCTATCCGTTTACGGAAAAAGGTCAACCTATTGACGATATCTGTCCCTTTACTGTATTTGGTTGTTTCAATAAAGGGAGCAACAAGAACCGCGTTGCGCTGATGGATGGTCTAGGCAGCAAAATAGGAGTTAAGGCTGCGGTGCCAAATGAATTAGAAGGCATCCCAGTAGTGCCCCCTGTGCGGGCTTGGTTTTTTGGATATAAGGCTGATCGAAAAGAAGATGACATTTCCAACCTTTGGGATATGTTTGAAGCTGCAATTAACTATGCGGATCATCCGTCAGAAGTAACCAAAGCAGCATTTATAGGTTGTTATAACAAGGTCAGCAAGCAGTATGGAATCAAATGGAATTTGACTATGGGTCTGTACTGGATACGTCCGTATTCTCACTTAAACCTTGACGAACGGAACAGAAGCTACTTGCTGCAGCACGGCAGATCCTACTTTTCAAGTATTGCGCATATCTCAAATTTGAAGCAGCATCCCAGTGCAAAGACCTATTTAGAACTGATTGTTGCCTGCAAAAATGTTTTTGAAAAAGGGGACATTTCGCACCACAGTTTCCCTGAGTTGTCACGTGAAGCATGGATATCATCGGCTACAAAAACATACGAAAAGAGATACTGGATCTATACCCCTGGAGACAGGTCCTCAAAATGGGATGATTTTTACACCCAGGGAATTATGGGCATCGGCTGGGATGAAATGGGCGACCTGAAGCAGTATCAGAGCAAAGAAGCAATGAAAAGTGAAATGAAGAAACTTTATGGAACGGAATATTCTTATACGATGATGGCCCATGCTACATGGCAATTTGCCAATGAAATGCAGGTTGGAGATATTGTTTATGCCAAGAAAGGATTGTATAAAGTCACCGGCCGCGGCATAGTTGAATCTGATTATATTTTTGATGACGGGCGGGATGAATATAAACATATTCGTAAAATTAAATGGACACATAATGGGGAATGGGAGCATCCAGGGCAGGCTGTCGCGAAAACACTTACTGACATTACTCCCTACACTGATTACGTACGCAAACTGGAGGTTCTTTTTCCTGACGATGATGACAATGGTAATGGTGAAGTTGTATATCCCTCTTACACCGAAGAGGACCTTCTTGGTGAAGTGTTTATGGATGCTGAACGCTACAATGTATTGATAAACCTGCTGAATACCAAGAAAAACATTATACTGCAGGGTGCACCTGGTGTTGGCAAGACTTTTGCAGCAAAGAGGCTGGCCTTTTCGATGATGGGCGAAAAAGATACCAGTCGGGTTATGATGGTTCAATTCCATCAGAGCTACAGTTATGAAGATTTTATTATGGGCTTCAGGCCGTCAAAAGACGGATTTGAGCTGACACCAGGCCCCTTTTATGAGTTCTGTAAGACTGCTCAGGATGATGATGAGAGGGATTATTTCTTTATCATCGATGAGATCAATCGCGGCAACTTAAGCAAAATCTTTGGCGAACTGCTGATGCTCATAGAAAAAGATAAGCGCGGAGAAAAACTGCGCCTGCTCTATTCCAATGAGTTATTCTCTGTTCCCCCAAATGTATATCTGATCGGCATGATGAACACCGCAGATCGCAGCATTGCCATCATTGATTATGCCCTGAGAAGAAGATTTGCTTTCTTTGAACTTGAGCCGGCTTTTGATTCCGAAGGATTTAGAACGATCATGCGCGAAGCAAACAACCCCAGGTTCGATGCTCTGGTTGGGCAAATAGTAGCTTTGAATGAATCTATCAGCAATGACGAATCTCTGGGTGAGGGCTTTAGAATCGGCCACAGTTATTTTTGTAATGATGAAATAGATGAAATAACCGATGAATGGCTGAGGGCTGTTGTCAAATATGAACTGCTGCCGCTCTTGAGTGAATACTGGTTTGATGAAAAATCTAAAATCGAGCAGTGGACAAAAAGACTGTGTGATGTGTTAAATGATTAGAATTCAGAACATCTACTATATGCTTGCTTATGCATTTCAAGTTTTAAATGAGGACAGCTATAAGATGGTGGCGGCTGAGGAATTCGAATATGCCTCTGATTTATTATCAGCGATTCTCGCGAAAGGTATTGCCAACCAAATCAAAAGGGGTCTGGGCAGAGAGTATATGGAAAAAACAGAAGCCATTAGTTCCCCTACCGGAAAAATAAATGTTTCTTCTTCTATAAGACAACAAGCAATGCTGAGAAAACAATTAGTTTGTGATTTCGATGAGTTTACAGAAAACGCTTATGTAAATAAAATACTCAAAACCACTTCCATGTTTTTGATTTGTTCTCCCGAGGTTTCTTTAGAGCAGAAAAAGGCTTTAAAAAGAGTAATGCTCTATTTTAACGGTGTTGATGAGGTTGAACCCCGCAGGATTCAGTGGTCGAGCATCAGATATCACCGGAATAACGCTACTTACAAGATGCTGGTGAATATCTGCTATTTGATTATCGAAGGCATGCTTTTAACTGAACAGGATGGCTCCCTAAAGTTAGCGCGCTACTCAGACGATCAGCGTATGCACAGGTTATATGAAAAATTTGTTTTGGAATATTACCGCAAGCATTACCCTCAATTTAATGCTTCGCCTTCCTATATCGACTGGAATGTAGATGATGGTGTTATTGAATTTCTACCAGCAATGAAAACAGACATCACTCTTCAGTATAAGGGCAAAACCCTTATTATCGATACCAAATATTATAGTAAAACTATGCAGGTACACAGCCTTTACAATACCCGCACCCTGCACTCCCACAACATGTATCAGATTTACACTTATGTGAAGAACATGGATATTGCTAATTCCGGTAGTGTAAGCGGTGTCCTGCTTTATGCCAAAACTGATGAAGAAATCGTACCGGACAACGAGTACATGATAAGTGGCAATCGCATATGCGTTAAAACCTTAGATTTGAATACGGAATTTATCAATATAGCTGAGCAGCTCAATGCTTTAGCGGAAAGGCTGTTACAATAACCCTAAAGACGCCAAGTATAAAAACCATTGGGAAGAACTGAGCCGTGAAGGATGGCCCGGCCTGGACAAGGAACTACAAAAGCGTCACCGCAGCG
>DUNL01000259.1 GCA_012839385.1 Clostridiaceae bacterium | reverse complement strand
CTTCGAATCTTTCAACACCGGTGATGAACTCGCAGACTGGCTCGATGGCCGGAAATTCCCCGGATTTGATGAGCCGAGTTGATGATCAGGTCATTCAACGGGTGTATGATGTCCTGATATTTAGTGTTCGATGATCGTAGTATGGCCATATCTGAGCCCTTGGGACGTATCACATGCTTTAGGCACGTTTCACATCCATTGATGACCACAGCAGCTATTTGCCCGTCATATTCTACAAAGTCTTGAACTCGTATCAATGCAGTATCTCCATGATCTATACCGTCACCTGTCATAGAATCACCGTCTATTGTCAATAGGAAGTGATCGTATCCAGGGGTGAGCAACTTTTTCGGAAAAGGCATATGACCTTTCAAGTGCTCGTCTGCAAAAAGAGGTTTCCCTGCTCGAATGTCTCCAAGAATGGGCAACATCACCATTTCAGCAGGTGTGGCGTTTGAGGCATTGTATTCACTAGATGGTTCTTTGATTGTGAACTGCTGGCCAAGAAGGTGGTCTACGGAAACGTTTAAGACTTCTGCTATTTTAGCAATAATTTCAATACGAGGCTTGCGTTCTCCGCTTAAATATCTTGAAATAGTAACTTCGGTTACCCCTGTTAGTTTCGCCAACTCTCTTTGAGTTATTCCTTTCTTATCTATCTCATCTTGAAGTCTTTTTATAAAAATATCCACCGAACTAAACCTCCATTCTTAACCATTATTATAATATATACTATGCCGAATTAAAAAAAACTTACCCAAGTTATAAAAAACTTATAAAAAACGCTTGACTTTAACCGAATGGTTTAGTATAATAAAATTAACCAATTGGATAAGGGGTGATAAACATGGGAGTTAATAGAGTTAAAGTTGCCAGGATATGCAAGAACCTTACGCAGGATGAGGTATCAAAGCTACTAGGTGTAACCATATCAACGTATAACAGAAAAGAGTTAGGTCTAGTAGACTTTAAAAGAGAAGAAGTTTTAAGGTTGGCTAAGATACTAGATCTTACATT
The DNA here is from genome assembly GCA_012839385.1 of Clostridiaceae bacterium. Taxonomy (GTDB): domain Bacteria; phylum Bacillota; class Clostridia; order Saccharofermentanales; family DTU023; genus UBA1046. The sequence continues at coordinate 2,024 of DUNL01000259.1, read as the reverse complement.
ACAAGATGTTAATGAGATTTTTTTTAATAATAAACTTACCGATATGTTAAATAAAAATCAAACCGCATAAGGAGGTGTCTTGTGAAAAAGAAAAGACGGTGGAAATCGAAAGTCAAAAGTTGTGTAGTGATCAACCCTCCACGCACACAGAAAGAGCAGGAGGAATACGACAACAGACTAGCAAGGGCCCTAGCAGAGGGACTATATAGATCGCTCGGGCCTGAAAAAATTGACAAGCTGCTGGAGACATACAAAAGAAAGGAGGAGGCGAGTTAATGAATAAGCTGGTAGAGATCAATAATCATAAAGTCAGAGTTAAGGAATTCAAGGGACAAAGAGTAGTCACAATATGGGACATAGCAATGGTGCATGGAGTAAAACAAGAAACGATAAGAGATAACTTTGAAAACAATGTCGCATATATGAGTGCCGTAAAACATTATTTTAGGGTAGAAAAAGATTCGGATTTCGTTCGGGATTTAATCCGAAACGGAGATGTTAGCCAAAACGCCGTAAATCGAGCCAACGATATACCGGTATTTACTGAACGTGGATATTTGATGATAGCAAAGCCTTTGACCGGCGAACTAGCATGGCTGGTGCAAGAAGAAATGGTGGATAGGTATTTCGCGGTAAAAAACATGCTGGAAAGCTTAAGCCCAGAATTGAAGGTTTTGATAAGCATGGAGCTAAAGCAAAAGCAGCTCGAGCAGGAGATTACAAACGCCAAATTGCAAGTTGCGCAAACAAAAGAAAAAACACAGATTCTTGAGCACAGAGTAAATAGTCTAGATGCTACAAATATCAACGGCACACCACGACAGCGACTAAACGACATGGTTCGAAAATACGCATATGAAAACGGGATCTTGTATCCCCAGGCATGGAAGGAATTCCGACGTAGTTTTAATACTGCATATAGGACAAACCTAGAGACCAAAAAGAAAAACTACCTAGAAAAGCACAAAATTAAGCAGTTGTCATATCCGGAATACCTAGAACGAGTTGGATTGATTGAAGATGCCCTCCGGGTAGCAGACAAAATGCTGAATCAAAGTAAAACAGCGTAGGGAGGTGAGTCAAGGTGCATGAGGATCATGAGAGGTTGCTAGATAGGTGGCTAGCTCTAGGTGAATACGAACGAACACGGGTATTTTGTGCATTGTTTGGGAGAATGGGAGCAAAGAATACCGAATCAACAAAAGTTTTCTTCAGAGAGGTTGAATACCTAGTTTCAAAACTTGAAAAGGAGGAATAAAAATGTTGACAGAAAAAGTGGCCCCAAAAAGGCAGGAGGGGCAAGAGGAAAGAAACGACGGGATAAATGATATTGCACAGAAAGGACAATGTAGGAGGTGTGGCCGGGCCTTGTCCGATCCTACATCGATCCGTAGAGGTTTTGGCCCGACCTGCTATAAGAAGTTTGCAAACGAGACAGAGCGACTAGCCAGACTTGAAGCGGAGGAGCAACTCCAAATCCAAGCCGAGAAACAGAGAACGAGAACGGGAGCTTTGAAACTCTTTGCATTTTCTTGCAAAGCTGGGGAGCTACAAGAGAAAATGCGGGAGAATCGAGCCATCATTGAGGCTCTATTGAAAGAATATCACAGGAAGATTGCATAGCACAGAACTAGAAAAACGTGCAACAAAATACACGCATAAAGGAGAGGGAGAATATGTTTGAAAGATTCAGACTAGAAGCGAAGAAAACACGCGAAGAAGCCGCTTTCAGGCTTCACATAGCGGTCAGAACACTCTATTCATACGAGAAAGGCCATCAATTACCACCACCTGAGGTTGTATGCGGTATGGCAGAGGTGTATAGCAACCCATACATACCTAGATACTATTGTGAAAATGCATGCCCAATAGGCATGGCATACGGTTGCCCAGCACAAAAAGAAACCGCCCCATGTGGAGCGGCATAAATAGTGCCTTAGAAAGGCCGTTAGTAAATTAGCTATCTTCATTATAACACAAAAACGAGAATAGGGAGAGATAAATAATGAAAGTTAAATTTATAG
>DUNL01000143.1 GCA_012839385.1 Clostridiaceae bacterium | reverse complement strand
GGAGTCTCGTTGGGACTCAGGGTATATCATGTGTGCGAGGAAGAAGTCAAACAAGAGTTTGACGAGGCAGTCTATGAGGAGCAGGTCAGCATGATGGAAATGGTACTTGATGTCGCTGAGATTAGCGATGAGATGCGAAGTTTCCGTGATCAGTATATGAAATATTGACCAGCTGTACATAATAGAGGCCTCCGGAGTGTGTCTCATTATTCAACATGCTACGGAGGTCTTTTTTTGCCCGTAGCTTGTAGATTATTTAATGAGTATAGAGATTTAAGAGTATACAGATAATGGAGGACATATATGAATAGTGTTATCAAGAGTACAAGTTATATCCTGGCTCATACACCGGAAATGGTCTTATATAACGGTACTACTCAAACAACTGAAAGAAAAGTTAATCCTGACAGCGATTATTTAAAAGAGCTGCCACGCCATTTGCGTTCTTATCAAGAGGCGGTAGCATATTATCCGAATCAGGTCTACATCGGGAATGTAACAACGGAAGAACTGTCACAGATTGACTTTCCTTGGTTTGATAAGAGATTTGACGGCGCTAAACGCTTTGGTCCCTTTGGAGAAATCATGCCTAATGATGAGTTTCTCTTGTTGCTACAAATTGTTGATGAATTTGACTTGGTGAAGTTGGAGCGAGATTTTGTGGCTAAGGTTAAGCCGGCCTTCGCGGAGAATCCTGTTATGCCGGCAGAATTATTAGAGCGTATCAAGGAAGGTGTCGAGGCCTCTGAGATTTATGATTTGGTAGAGGGAGAAGAAGCGGAGGCCTTGTATTACGCTAATGAGCTAGTCGGTTGTGTTAAACGGGCACATAATATTGACGTTAATCTGAGTGCTCATGTTCTCCATGAAAACCTGACTGCTAAAGCTTCAGGAGTACTAGCTGTTTTACATGCTTTGCGTAACGGTGATGTAGCCGCTAATGAAATAGAGTATTTGATTGAGTGCAGCGAGACGGCGATAGGTGATCAGAATCAACGTGGTGGCGGCAATATCGCCAAATCTATAGCCGAGATAGCCGGACTCAGTAACGCAACAGGATCTGACATCAGAGGTTTCTGCGCGGCGCCGGCTCACGCCATATTAGAGGCCGCTGCTCTTGTCAAGTCCGGTATTTTTAGTTGTGTAGCTGTAGCGGCAGGTGGTTGTACTGCCAAGCTGGGTATGAATGGCAAAGATCATGTCAAGAAGAATGTTCCTATCTTAGAAGATGTGATAGGAGGGTTTTGCGTCATAATTGGTGAAAATGACGGTGTTAACCCGGAACTGGTAACAGATTATATCGGTCGTCATCGTGTCGGTACAGGTTCCTCTCCTCAGGCTGTTATTTCTGCTCTCGTAGCGGAGCCATTAGAGAAGGCCGGATTAACTATTCTAGACGTCGATAAATTCTCTACTGAGATGCAAAACCCCGACGTGACGCGTCCGGCCGGGGCCGGCAATGTGCCAGAAGCTAACTACAAGATGATCGCAGCTTTGGCTGTGATGCGCGGTGAGTTGGAGCGGTCACAAATGAAGGAGTTTGTTGAGAAGCATGGAGTGACAGGTTTTGCTCCGACACAGGGACATATTCCATCAGGAGTGCCATATATGGGCTTTGCTCGTCTGGGCCTTTTGGCGGGAGACTTGCGACGCGTTATGATTGTCGGCAAGGGTAGCTTATTTTTGGGGCGCTTGACCAATCTCTTTGACGGTGTCTCATTCCTAATCGAGCCCAATCAGGGCAAGACTAAAAGCCCAGACCTGTCTACGGATAAGGACGAGATTCGTCGCCTAATAGCTGTTGCCATGCGTGAGTTTGCCGATAACCTGTTATTAAAGGCTGAACCGGAGAAATCGTAGGTGCTGTATGGATAATAAGAATATTTCAACAATCGCGGAAGTCTTTCATATGCTGGCAAACGGCTTAGAAAGTGGATCTTTTGACCAGAAACCTAAGGTCATAATTACCGGACAGGGTTCGGAGCACGGCGAAGAAAATGTTCTAGCCGGCGCTATGGCCGCGGCTAAAAACGGTATAGATGTGCTCTATTTGGGTACTTTAGAAGCTCCTGCTGACATCGGGGTAAAGACTATAATCTCCAAATCGGCTACTGAGGATCTTGAGATAATGGAAGACCTGTTGAACAGAAAAGAAGCAGACGCGGCTGTGGCCATGCATTATTCTTTTCCTATCGGAGTATCCACCATAGGCCTGGTCGATACTCCTGCTCGTGGCAGAAGAATGTTCATTGCTTCTACAACCGGGACAAGCAGCTCGGATCGCGTAGAAGGTATGGTTCTAAATGCGATTAACGGTATCGCGACAGCAAAAGCTTATGGTCTTCAATCCCCGACAGTGGGTATTCTAAATTTAGACGGGGCGCGTCAGGTTGAGAGGATTCTCAAGCAACTTTCAGCTAACGGCTATACGATTAACTTTTGCCGGTCGGTTCGCGCTGACGGCGGTAGCGTCCTCAGAGGTAATGATGTTTTGCTTGGCACTCCGGATATAATGGTAACGGATCCATTAACCGGCAATGTCCTGATGAAGTTACTTTCTGCCGGAAACAGTGGCGGAGTCTATGAAACAATAGGCTGTGGTTATGGACCGGGTGTCGGCGCAGATTACGGTCGTATAATCAATATTATTTCACGAGCGTCGGGCGCTCCGTTGATTGCCAGGGCGATTGAATACGCGGCAAGGATGGTTAGTGGAGGTCTTATCGCTCAGGTTGACGCTGCCTATAAGGCAGCTAGAAAAGCAGGCCTGGACAAATTATTGTCTGAATATAAATCTAAATTTGTGGAGACTAAAGCCGCTGTTGATTTTGTCAGACCTGAAAAAGAAATAGTAACAGCCGAGATTTCCGGTATTGACGTAATGGAAATTGAAAACGCGGTAATTGTAGTTATGCGATCAGGTATTTACGCCGAAGGCGGAATGGGTTGTACCGGACCCATTATCAGAGTATCGGAACAAAATCTGGAAGCGGCTTATCAGATTTTGGTGAAAGCGGATTTTATTAGCGCTAACTAATGTCTTAGGACGGGTCTTCTCCTGACTTAGGACGCGGTACAAATTGTGTTAGCGTTCGTTAATAGTCTTAACTGGCGGAAAGGAAATTGATATGTCGGATTTTTGCAAGTTGACAACTCTGACCAATGCTGGTGGTTGAGGGGCGAAGATAGGGCCGGGCGTCCTATCAGATCTTTTGGCCGGGCTGGAACAGATCGAAGATCAACATTTAATAGTTGGTTTTGATACCAGTGATGACGCGGCGGTTTATCAGATTAGTCCCGAAATTTGCTTGATTCATACTTTAGATTTCTTTCCGCCCCTGGTGGACGATCCTTATGAATTCGGGCAAATTGCCGCGGCTAACGCCTTAAGCGATATATACGCGATGGGGGGTAGGCCTGTCAGCGCTCTCAATATCGTGTGTTTACCTCCGGATCTGGATCGGGCAAGCGCTAAGGCGATCCTGGCCGGCGGCAATGACAAGGTTCTTGAGGCGGGGATTAATATTACAGGGGGACACAGCTTAGAGGACAAAGAGCCTAAATACGGTCTCTCCGTGACAGGTGTCGTGCATCCTGATGAACTGATCCTAAATCAAGGAGCTAGGGCAGGTGATGTGTTGGTTCTGACTAAGCCCCTTGGTTCGGGTGTGTTAGCCTCGGTCGCTAAGGTCGGTCTGTTATCAGACCCGATGTACAAAGCGTTGGTAGCTAATATGACACTGCTCAACAGAAGAGCCTGTGAAATATCTAAAAGGTATGGTATCAGCGCGGGTACGGATATTACCGGATTTGGTTTGATAGGGCATACCCTGGAGTTGGCTGAGGCCTCAGATAAAACGATTGTCATCAATGCCCACTCCGTTCCCTTACTACCGGAGGCTCTGACTTGGGCACAGGAGGGTTTTATCCCTGCCGGGGCGTATCGCAATCGAGATTTTGTCGGGGGAAAATGTCGGACAGATGAGAATGTCTCCCGAGCCCTAGAAGATTTATTCTATGACCCTCAGACCTCAGGTGGACTTTTACTGGCTGTCGCTACCGATAAGGCCGATAACTTTGTCCAAGAGTTAATAGCGGCAGGACTTACAGCAGGTATTATAGGCCAAGTTACAGAGTTTTCAGATTGCAGAATCCGAGTCATTTACTAATGACTGAGGAGGATTCTATCTTTGCGACAGGTCTTTGATAGCGGAGACCGTGTATTCAACTTCGCTTACGGTGTTGGACCAACCAAAAGAAAAACGCACGGTTCCCTGCGGATAAGTGCCCAGAGTCTTATGCGCTCTGGGGGCGCAGTGCAGACCGCAACGTGTCATGATACGGTATTTATCGTACAACGCCGCGGCTATATCCGCGTTATCTCTATCCGGGAAATCAAGCGAAATTACAGCAATTCTCCCCGGGTTGTCAACTTGACAGTAATCAGCATCTCTTCCTATCAGTCTGACTTGATCAATTTCGCTGATAGCACTAATAAAACGAGTGGCGAGATTGAGTTCGTGTTTAAGTATTTTTGTCTCTTGTTTTGTCAGCCACTTTTCCGCGGCGGCAAGACCGATCAGCCCGGGCAGATTCTGTGTTCCCGCTTCAAAGCGATCGGGCAGGGCGCCGGGCAGTTCTTCAGAATGGGAAAAACTCCCGGTGCCTCCGGAGATGAGAGGTCGGCAATGATGCAGTCTGTCGCTGAGAATCAAGCCACCGGTACCTTGCGGCCCAAGCAAGCTTTTATGCCCGGTGAAGCAAATCGCGTCAGCTTCAAGCTCGGAAAGCTTAAGGGGAAGAACCCCGGCCAGTTGCGCGCTGTCAATTATATAGTACAAATCACGCGCCCGAGCTATCTTGCCGATTTCCCGCAGAGGCATGACTGTACCACAGACATTGGAAGCAGCAGTTACTACAATGGCTTTGGTGTTGGCATCAATCGAGGCTTCAATCTTGTCCGGCAAAATAGAGCCATCTTTCTCAGCGCCTACAACTTGAAAGCGAATACCCTGAGCCCGGATTTCGTTGAGAGGTCTCATGACAGAATTGTGTTCCATGGAAGTTGTAATAATGTGATCTCCGGCAGTGAAGAGTCCCTTGAGCAGAAGATTTATAGACATTGTTACATTCTGCGTAAAAATTACTTGGCGTGGGGAAGAGGCGCCGAAACGTCGAGCCAATCTGCGTCTGAGATCCAAAATCGCCAAGGCGGTATCATTCGCGCCGCTGTACTGACCACGATCGGGGTTATAGCTACCTTGTTCAATAAAATTGGCTATGGCCGTAGCCACTCCGGGCGCCTTGGGATGCGAGGTGCTGGCATTGTCAAGATAGATGAATTTCATGATCCTGACCTCCAAATTATTTTAGCTCAGAATATAATCTGTATTTTTATTCTAATACAGTTTTATAAAAAATACTTTTTTAGCAAAGGAGAAAATCTATGAGGAAAAAGCAATCATTAGTGTTGCTTGGCGCCGGATTAGTGTTCGGCGTGGGGGCAATCTTTCTGATGTTGCAGGGAAATCCTAAGAATATGGGATTATGTATCGCCTGCTTTGTCAGAGATATCGCGGGAGGATTACATCTGCATTCAGCGCAGGTCGTGCAGTACATTCGACCTGAGATTATCGGGCTGATTCTCGGTTCTTTCATACTCTCACTGATCAGTAAGGAGTTTAAGACCAGAGGTGGCTCATCTCCATTGACCAGATTGACTATTGGATTTCTGGTCATGGTAGGAGCATTAGTCTTTCTCGGCTGCCCAATGCGTATGGTTCTACGAATGTCAGCAGGTGATCTTAATGCTTGGATAGGCTTCATTGGCTTTGTCCTGGGTGTTTTCGCGGGGACTCTATTCCTAAAAAAGGGTTTCAGCCTGAGGAAAACATATGATCTACCGGCTCTTGGCGGTTATATAATGCCCGTGTTTCAGATAGTATTATTTATTTTGCTGATCGTGGCGCCGGGATTATTGGCATTTTCTGTGGAGGGACCGGGAGCTTCCAGGGCACCGATCTGGATAGCGCTTGTGGTGACATTAATCTTGGGAGCCTTGGTGCAAAGGACACGCCTTTGTCAGGCTGGCGGTGTCAGAGATGTAATAATGTTTAACGATTGGACACTAATGGTGGGCACAATAGGTATTTTTGTGGCGGCGTTAATTCTCGATCTGCTAACAAATAACTTTAATCTCGGTTTAGATGGCCAGCCTATTGCCCATACGGAAGCTGTGTGGAATATTGTAGGTCTCTTTGTAGTGGGACTCGGTTCAGTTCTGGCAGGAGGCTGTCCGATGCGTCAATTAGTCTTGACCGGAACCGGCAATGTTGACTCCGGTTTGTTTGTTATCGGTATGGGACTGGGCGCCGCGTTCAGCCACAATTTTAAATTGGCTTCCAGTGGTGAGGGGACAACAATCAATGGCCGTGTCGCGGTTATTGTCGCGCTTGTCTTATTATTGCTAATTGGCTTTGTCAATTCGCGACGCGAGAACGGTAATTAGACACAATTATGATTTTGAATTTATCTCTAGGAAAGGAAAATAATATGGAAAAAATTGATGCCTGTGGTCTGAGCTGTCCGGAACCCTTGTTATTGGTTAGGAATGCTGTCGCGGCAGGGGCAGTTGACATAGAAGTAAAAGTCGATGACCCTACTCCGCGTGAGAATATAATACGTTTCGCGGATAACCGGGGGTTAAGTGTTGAGGAAGAACAAGAAGATGGTATTTTCATTCTTAAACTTACAAAGAAATAAATAACAGCGGTGGTGTATCTTCGCGATCTGATTGTGAAGATACACCTCAATTTTCTAGACCCGACTTTAGAGAAGTCACATAGTAATTTTAACTGCGAAAAAATTATAGAGAATTATTAATTTGTACCATAGGGAGGGCAGTATGTGCAATAAAGCCAAATATCCATATGTAGCGACCTTTTTTACTCATTTGGGCGCGATCGAATTTTATGAAGTATTAAAGAAGCTGGGTGACAAGACAGCGAAAATGTCACCCGTACCAAGACATATCAGTATTTCCTGTGGTACAGGTGTCTTCTTTAGTCGCGAATACACGCCGGACGAGATGTCAAATCCTGACGTGGAAAAAGTCTTCCGTATTGTAGGTGATAAATATATTGAAATATGGGGCAATGAAGACATATGGTAATATTTCTATAATTGAGACTTAATCCGGAGGCCAAGATGAGTAGACAAACGTTACTACGGAAAATTCCGCAGTTAGATGCCCTACTGCATGAAGATGAGTTTCAGGCATTAGTGAATGATTATGGTTTAGCGCCGACGCGTACAGCTACTCGCGTAATTTTAGAAAATTTGCGACAAGAGATATTGAGCGCTGCCGATTCTCAGCTTGCTAGTATCGAGATTTCTCTTGACGGTCTTGTGACCGCTACAAAAACATATTTGCGGTCAGAGCGCAAAAATGATTTGCGACCGGTTTTGAACGCGACCGGTATCATACTACATACCAATCTAGGTAGGGCGCCATTATCGGACAGCGCCATAACTGCCATCATAGATAATTGTCGTGGCTATAGTAATCTTGAATATGATTTAGAAAATGGTTGTCGCGGCAATCGCTATGATAATATTAACGCGATTATCAATAAGCTCATGGGCTCTGAGAGTTCTCTAGTAGTAAATAATAATGCCGGAGCCTTACTACTACTTCTTGACTCAATAGCGCGAGGCAGGGAAGTAATCGTCTCACGGGGGGAGCTGGTTGAAATCGGCGGCTCGTTTCGCATACCGGAAATTATGACACTAAGTGGAGTTTTCTTGCGGGAGGTTGGCACCACAAATCGAACTCGCCTGGCAGATTATGAGGCTGCCATAGGTGACAATACCGCGGCACTGTTAAAGGTCCACAGTTCAAATTTCCGCATTGAAGGCTTTACTGAGGAAACTTCACTGAGAGAACTAAAAGAGCTGGCTGATAAATATGATTTGTCTCTTATTTATGATCTGGGATCCGGTCTAATTCACTCCGACATTCCGGCTGTTTTGTCCAATGAACCGGGATTAAGTCCTGAACTTCTACAATTGGTAGACGCGGTCTGTTTTAGTGGAGATAAATTATTAGGCGGACCTCAAGCCGGTATTATTTTAGGTAACAGCACCCTTATCTCAAGACTACGATCTAATCCGTTGTTGAGAGCTCTACGTGTTGACAAATTAGTATTGTCAGCCTTGACCGCGACTTTGCGTAGTTATCAAAATCCGGATTTGTTAGCCGCAGAGATACCTTTCTATCGCTTTCTCACTGCCAATGAGGGTGAGATTAAAGATAGAGCCAATAAATTATTAGAGATACTATCCCAACAGATGACGGACTTCCAATTGGTCTCCTGCCGCGGAGAAATCGGCGCGGGCTCAGCGCCCGGTATTGAGCTTGCTTCCTGGGGAGTTGGTTTACACGCTAACGATGCCCCGCTTCCGCTACATGAAATTGAAATGAGATTGCGTTTGGGAGAGCCGGCTGTAGTAGCGTATATTAGTAATGATATATTAACTTTTGATTTGCGCTGTATTGCAGATGATAATCTCTATGAACTTGCTCAAGCTATCGCGAACGCTATCCGGGAGGGGTAGAGCTAATCTAAAATAATGAGCTACTCTGCAATTTCTAACGCCATCAAGGGCGGGAAGAGCTAAGTAATAAATTAAGGAATAATCATGAAACATAGCATTATTGGCACAGCGGGTCATGTCGATCACGGCAAAACTTTATTGATAAAAGCCTTGACCGGGATCGATACTGACCGTCTAAAAGAAGAACAAAAACGAGGTATCACCATAGATCTCGGCTTTGCTTGGTTAGATCTACCCGATGGCGGTAAGGCAGGCATAGTAGATGTTCCTGGACACGAAAAATTCATCAATAATATGCTGGCGGGCGCCGGTGGCATTGACTTAGTTCTTCTAATTGTTGCCGCCGATGAAGGTGTGATGCCACAGACCCGGGAACATTTAGATATCCTACGCCTGTTAGATATTCCCAAAGGAATAGTAGTTGTTACCAAAAAAGATCTGGTTGACCCTGAATGGCTCGATCTGGTACAGGAAGATATAAGAACTGCCTGTAAAGGTACTTTTCTCGAAAATGCTCCATTGCTGACCGTGTCCGCCTATACCGGGGAGGGGATATCGGAGCTTCGAGATTTAATCTACGAAACTTTAGCTTCTTTGAGTGGCAAGAGAAGTGATTTACCTTTCCGACAGCCGATAGATCGTGTCTTTACGATGGAAGGTTTTGGCACCGTTATCACCGGTACAATAATTGCCGGGCAAGTCAAGGTTGGTGACAAAGTAATGCTCTACCCGGATCAATCTGAGGTCAGGGTGAGAAATATTCAAATTCATGGTGAGGACAGTAAGATCGGATTGGCGGGACAAAGAGCGGCAATTAATTTGGCTGCGATCGCGAGGGACGAGGTGTTAAGAGGTGAAGTCTTAGCTAGTCCTAATAGTCTAATCTCCACTGACAAGCTTGATGTTC
>DUNL01000119.1 GCA_012839385.1 Clostridiaceae bacterium | reverse complement strand
ACCTGAAAACAGCAATTACCAACCAAGGTATTATACTGAAAAAGGTTTTAATAATATTAGAATTTTAGGCAAAGCAATATTTTTTCAGAGTGAATTGTAGGAGGGAAATTATGTACTGCATATATCTCCGTAAAAGTAGAGCAGATGAAGAATCTGAGGCAAGGGGAGAGGGAGAAACTTTAGCTCGGCACAAAAAGATATTGCTAGCACTGGCCAGCAAACTAGAAATAAACATAAGTAGAATATACAAAGAGATCGTTTCCGGTGAAACTATAGCCGCCAGACCAGCTATGCAAGAACTATTAAGAGATGTTGAAAAGGAAGTTTGGGAAGGTGTCCTGGTAATGGAAATTGAACGTCTTGCCCGTGGAGATACTATGGATCAGGGACTGGTCGCTCAAACGTTTAAGTATTCTGGGACAAAAATAATAACTCCTGTTAAAACATATGATCCGAACGATGAATTCGATGAGGAGTATTTTGAGTTTGGGTTGTTTATGAGTAGAAGAGAGTATAAGACTATTAATCGGAGATTACAGAGAGGTCGCCTCCAGTCCGCTAAAGAAGGAAAATTCACAGGTAATATAGCACCATACGGATACAAGCGCAAAAAACTAGAAAGCGATAGCGGATATACGCTTGAAACAATAGAAGAAGCCAAAATAGTCGTTCTGATTTATAAATGGTACACAAAAGAGCGTATCGGGGTAACTAAAATACGAAACAGGTTAAATGAAATGAAAGTTCCTACCCGAAAAGGGGGAGACTGGACAAGCTCTACTATCAGGAATATACTATCCAACCCTGTTTATATTGGGAAAATCCGCCAAGGAGACCGCCCTCAAGTAAAGAAAATAGTCGATGGTGAGGTGGTAATAGAAAGACCGCATGCAAAAAATCCTAATATATACGAAGGGTTGCATGAGGCAATTATAGATGAAGGAACTTTTAATCTCGCCCAAGAATATTTAAGCAACAACCCGCCTCTGCCAATCCCTACTAAATACAAAACCAAGAACCCACTGGCCGGGTTAGTGATTTGCGGTATGTGTGGTAGAAAAATGAACAGGAGGCCATATACGAACGGACGGCCGTCCTCATTAATCTGCACGGGTCCTACTTGCCCGAATGTTAGCTCCTATTTATATATCGTAGAGGAAAGACTGCTCGCAGCACTAGGAAACTGGTTGCAAAATTATAGGTTAGAAATAAAAGGGCAAAAAGAGCGAGATTCCATATTAGAATTAGAGGTATTAAAAAAAGGCATAAAGGATATTGATGCCGAGTTAGGGGTACTTAATAAACAATTAAGCAAACTGCATGACTTGTTAGAGCAGGGCGTGTATTCTGTAGATATTTTTCTCGAAAGATCAAAAACACTAAAAGACAGAATAGATGTTGTAGAAACAAACAAAAAAGAGTTAAGCAAAAAACTAGAGGTTATTTCCAGAAAGGAAAAAAGTAAAAAGGTTATAGTCCCGAAGATAGAGAAGATAGTCGATGTGTATTGGCAACTCCAATCCCCGAAAGAGAAGAATATACTCTTGAAAGAAGTTTTAGAGAAAGCCGTCTATATAAAAAAAGTAGGTGGCCGCTGGCACGCGAAACCCGATGAGTTTGAACTACGGGTCTATCCAAAATTGCCCCAGTAATTTATTTTGCCTATTATCTACAACCTACTTGCACAGAGGAATGGGTACATAGAGGTTGTAAGTGATATTTTGCCGTAGAAACAAAAAATCCCTACCTTTATTTTGGTAGGGAAAATGCGAAGCATATATTTGGTTTTTAAGGAACGAAAAAGAGGCGCCTAGGGTGTTTGTGCATAAAAGGGGGATTATCTTAACTAGGGGCATCCTGTGCGTTTCTAGTGGCAGTTGGGGTGTTTTAGCAGAAAAACCATATTGATTTTAAGCATTTTTCGCAAACTACTCCAATTTCATCGTGGATTTCCCAAAACCTAAACTTGGAATGGTTAATTTTAACATATTCTCCTTTGTCCTCTTCGTCTATACCGTCAACAATAAAGTCCATTTCATTTCCGCAGTCGCATATTATTTTAATTCTTCCCACTCCCGTTTCACAAAATTTCGTAAGTCGTCACTTTCCCGCCACCAGACTCAACCCACCTGCCCTCCTACAAACAGGTGGGGCATTACCGCGCTCTTAGTTATGAATTAGCAAGCGGGCAGGGGACTTTCACCCCTGCATGGTACATTTTGCGGACATTTCAGCTACCCGCCTATGCGCCCTTGGGCTGGCAAATGGAAGAATTAGATGCCATTAAGCACTCCCTTGTGTTTCCATGTACCGTCAACACAAAAACCCTGCGTCTATCTTCCGCCACCGCTTGCTTTGTTATAAACGCCGCCCTACCGCCTAGCCATAAGGCTAACTGTAATATAAAACTACGGGTTTCGGTCGGTAGTGGCGGCTACTTTTTCCATTCTATTTGAATGTTATCTACAAGTTCATCATACTCTAATGGTTTTGGTAGTCGGATTTCTAGGAAGTATGGTTCAGTATCTTCGTCCATCAAAACAGTTTTCTTGTCTGTTACCCACAATGT
>DUNL01000102.1 GCA_012839385.1 Clostridiaceae bacterium | reverse complement strand
GAATGCTTTGATGTTAAAACACTGCAGCCGACAGATGAGTACCTGGAAATGTATCTCAAGATGAGGAAATATGCTATTGATCTGGGTATTCCGATGCCTTCGGATGGAGTTGTATCTTAACATCAATTAATACAGGACAATTGTTTTGAGAGGATACTCTCTGGACTGGATGGCTCTCAAGTGTACAGTTAGCATCCTGGGAGCCATTCAGTACCAGTTAGTATAGCCAATTAAAGGGGAGGGTTACCTTTTGGAGGACAAATCCGCTGTTGGTGAAGCGCAGATAAGTCCCATATATAATGTCAATGAAAGACCGCCTTTGGGAATGTCTATAGCCCTAGGTATACAACATGTTTTAGCTATGTTTGTTGGAAACATAACTCCAGTAATTATAATCACTGGGCTCTTAGGGTTCGGGATTGAAGACAAAACATTTCTTATTCAATGCTGTTTAGTAGTAGCCGGTATTGTCAGTTTGGTTCAGGCTAATCCAATTGGTCCTGTAGGTGCGAAATTGCCTGTGATTATGGGTACCAGCTTTACATTTGTTCCTACATCAATTGCCATAGGAAAACAGTTTGGCTATGCGGCTATACTTGGTGCAAGTTTTATTGGAGGTATATTTGAAACAGTATTAGGAGCATTTTTGAAGCATCTAAAGAAATATTTCCCGCCCTTAGTAACTGGTACGGTTTTACTTACTATAGGGCTGTCGCTAATACCCACAGGAATTAATTATTTTGCAGGTGGAGTTGGAGCATCGGATTTCGGATCTTTATCAAATTTAGCACTAGGTACTTTGGTGCTTGTTGTTGTGTTAGTTTTAAATCAGTATACCAAAGGTGTTACTAGTATATCATCTATTCTAATTGCTATTATTGTTGGGTATCTGGTAGCGATCCCAATGGGAAAAGTTAGCTTTGCTCCTGTAGCGGAAGCAGGTTGGCTTACAATTCCTGTTCCTATGAAATATGGTATGAGTTTTCATTGGTCAGCGATTCTTGCAATGTTAGTTTGTTACATAGTTACAACAGTAGAATCAGTCGGAGCTATTAACGGGATTACACATGGTGGTGCTGGACGAGAGGCTACAGAAAAAGAAGTATCCGGTGGGATCATATGTGATGGTCTAGGTAGTACTTTTGCTGCTCTATTCAATACTCTTCCCAACACTACTTTTAACCAAAACGTCGGGATTATAGCTTTTAGTGGCGTAATGAGTCGTTTTGTCGTTACATGTGGTGCTGTATTCTTGATTCTGGCTGGTTTGTTCCCAAAACTAGGAGCTGTAATAGCTGTAATGCCTCCTAGCGTATTAGGAGGAGCAGGTGTAGTTATGTTTTCAATGGTAGCTGCAACAGGAATAAAAATGATCGGTAGTCAAGGTCTCGACCAGAGAAATTTGTTAATAGTTGCTGTCTCGTTGGGTTTAGGCCTTGGATTAGGCTCAGTTCCTGAAGCACTTAGTCAGTTACCGGAGTCTGCGCAGTTAATTTTTGGGAGTTCAGGAATTGTAGTAGCTTGTTTAGCTGCTCTTATTTTGAACATAATATTCCCTCAGTCAAAAGAAGGGATGTAATGAGTAACAAGCTTTTTCAGGTCTTAGCAGCATCTGTGACAGAATACCGTTGCATGGTATGGATAACTAATAGGACAACTTAAACTCTCCATTTACTAAAGAGCAACCTAATTGTAACTGCAACCATCGTTTTAGTTGAAGGAATAATTGAAAAAGCTTGCGGTCGAGGCAATAAAAAAAAGCAACTCGAAAATGACTTGATAATTTTCAAAGGTATTACTAGATGCATGAGTTGGATACGCTTATAGGGTGCTTAGCTCTGAACGTATCCATCCTCCTGCCTTTATCATGAAAGTGATTAAAAAAATTTGAGGAGGCTTTCTCATGAACGACGAACAAGCGGTTGTAACTAATAAGGTAGACAAGAAGTTACCGGCTGG
>DUNL01000087.1 GCA_012839385.1 Clostridiaceae bacterium | reverse complement strand
TGCTTTTTGTTTGCTACCCAGTTACTTGGACAATAGCAGGACTTGGACAAGTAGGAGTCTTCTTTTATGCACGAAAACAAATTCGCAAAGAGGCTACTGCAGAAGCTGAGCCTACGACAATATAGTGCTATAACTTCATACAGTGCTAGCAGCTTCTGCAGTAGTCTCTTTGCGAATTTGTTTTCGTGCATAAAAGAAGACTCCTACTTGGCCAAGTCCTGCTATTGTCCAAGTAACTGGGTAGCAAACAAAAAGCATTATGACTGTGGGATACCAGCGAAAGAACGTGGCTAGCCAAACGATACGCATAAGACAGGCACCTACTAGTGTGCAAAGCATGGGCAGTATTGAATAGCCCATGGCGCGGGTCAAACCTGGAAAGACATTCATTATACCGCAAGTGAAATACGCAACCATCATGACCTTTATTCTAAGCATTCCTAGATCAATAACATCTGGGTTGGACGTATAAAGACCCAATAGAAACCTTCCGAAGTACAATGTCACACCGCCTAAGATAATCCAAGTGGCAAAGATTAATACTGTGCAGACTTTGGCAATAGTATCTATTCGATCATATTTCTTAGCTCCCATGTTCTGCCCGGTAAAGGTAATGGCTGCGTTGTAGTAAGCATTAGTCGAGGTAGCAACAAGTCCTTCGATATTGCTTGCAGCAGCACTAGCAGCTACCATCACAGAGCCAAAGGAATTGACAGCTGACTGGATCAGTACATTTGAAATGGAGAATAACAAGCTCTGTAGACCAGCTGGTACGCCAATCCTTACTATGTCTTTAAGTTTATCTCCATCTATACTCATTCTCTTAAACCTAAAACGGATAGCTCCGTCGTTTTGAGAAAGGAAAGTTATAATCATTAACATCGATAGGTATTGCGA
Organism: Clostridiaceae bacterium; assembly: GCA_012839385.1. Lineage (GTDB taxonomy): Bacteria > Bacillota > Clostridia > Saccharofermentanales > DTU023 > UBA1046. Next base: position 1,426 of record DUNL01000087.1, on the reverse strand, counting down.
AATTACCGTAGCCCATGCTACGCCATCAACACTCATATGCAAAACTATCACAAAAAACATGTTGAGTATCACGTTTACAATACCAGTAATAGTTAGATAATACATTGGTCTACGGCTATCACCTATAGCACGTAAAATGGCCGCACCGAAGTTGAACACCATGCTAGCGGGCAAACCGAGAAAATAGATTTTCATATATAGGGTTGATAAATCGATAATATCTACTGGTGTACCCATATAAGCTAGTAAAGGTTCACAAAGTACTAAACCTGCTACCATGACTAGCACTCCGCCGATTATGCTGATTGTAATGGAAGTATGGACAGAACTGCTTATAGCGTCTGGCTTACCGGCACCGTAATCTTGTGCAACTATTACACTTGTTCCAACGGACAAACCCATAAATAGCGTGACGATAAGGTTTATTAGGGAACCTGTTGCTCCCACAGCAGCTAGAGCTTCACTACCAGAATAACGTCCCACAACTACCATATCTGCAGCATTAAACAATAGTTGCAGAATATTCATTGCCATGATTGGCAAAGCAAAAATTAATATTTTACTGAACAGCGGTCCGCTGCACATATCCATGTCACGATCTCGTGAAAGCATAAAAAAGTTCCCATCCCTTTACTTAGTTTCTATCAATGCAAATACTTAAGTCATTATACCATATCAAAATATTAATACTAATCCTGCAATACTCATATAGCCTAGATGTTGCAGAGGGATGATTAAATTCCTCGTTATGTCGGCTAATATATTAATTGAAAGATGGGGTTGCCATGGAAAGTTCGGAGAAAACAATAAAAGATTTAACTCTAATGTTTCTTAATTTGTGTTCGTGGAAAGGAAGGAATATGGTATAAAGTACTGCCGTGCATGAGCTTAATGAATCAATCGATATTGGAGTAACATACTTTTTAAGTTCTTTAAACAATAAAAAAACACAGAAACGTTTTGGGATGTAAATAATAATAGCATTTTGTCCAGACTTAGGTTTTAGGTTCATGTTAAATTAGACCATTGGTAAAGAGTTCCTTTTAATACGCTTATTATTCGCCAACTTAGAAGTTGCCGGTGGTTGTTCTATTTCGTTTGATGAAAATGCTCATCTATAAAGAGATATCGTTTCAAGCTAGTAATAGGAAAGGATATTGATAATCTAAATGAGGCTAAAAGGTTATGCCGACTTGAAAAAATGTCGGAAGTTATGTTGTTAGAAAAGTTTTCGAAAAATACGTGATACTAATGCAATTGATAATTTAGTTTAAATGGAAAAACAGTATTTATGTTTAAAATAAAATAACTTTATCAAAAACAAAGTTATTCCTTCTTATAAATCATTCATTTTAAACATAAATACTGTTTTTCCATTTAAACTAAATTATCAATTGCATTAGTATCACGTATTTTTCGAAAACTT
>DUNL01000014.1 GCA_012839385.1 Clostridiaceae bacterium | reverse complement strand
TGCCGATGATTACGAGTTGCCTCGCTTGGTATTTGTCAATAAACTAGAGCGAGAGAACGCCGATTTCTTCAAGGTTCTAAGTGAACTGCAGGAGATGTACGGTAGCCAGGTCATACCCATTCAGTTGCCTATCGGCCAGGCGGAGGATTTCAAAGGAATTGTCGATTTAGTTAAAATGAAGGCACTGCTCTATACTGATGGCAAAGTGGAGGAAACAGATATTCCCGCCGAATTGCAGTCAGATGTGGAGACTTACCGTGAAGCTTTGGTGGAAGCAGTTGCCGTCACCGATGATGAATTGGCGATGAAATATCTAGAGGGTGAAGTCCTTGAACAGGACGAGTTAGAAGAAGCCTTAGGTAAAGGCACCAAAGCCCGTCAGATCATTCCAGTATTGTGCGGTTCTGCTTCAGCAGTAGCCGGTGTCGATACTCTCATGGACTACTGTGTACAGTGCTTACCTGCACCCAATGAGATTGGTACGGTTAAGGGAGTTGAGCCGGAATCCGGTGAAGAGATTGTCCTGGATCAGTCGGCTGAAGAGAGTCTTTCAGCTCTAGTATATAAGACGATGGCTGACCCATATGTGGGACGCCTCACCCTATTTCGCGTGTATTCGGGTGTCCTGAAATCAGATTCACAAGTCTATAACTCAACCAGGCAGCTAGACGAACGCATCGGTCAGGTTTTTCTGATTAAGGGCAAGGAACAGATTCCGGTTGATTCAGTAGTAGCCGGTGACCTGGCGGCGGTCGCCAAACTGCAAGGGACAACAACGGGGGATACCCTTTGTGCCAAGAATAGAGTGATCAAGCTGCCACCAGTGGAGTTCCCCAAACCTAGCCTGACAATGGCAATACAACCGAAGACCAAAGGCGATGAGGAGAAGATCGCCAGCGGCCTGAACCGGTTACTAGAGGAAGACCCAACCTTTACTGTGGAAAGGGTGACAGAGACCGGACAGACGGTGGTCGCCGGTATGGGTGATATGCACCTAGAAATAGTTGCTAGCCGCCTAGCCAGTAAGTTTGGAGTCGAGGTAGAGCTAACTGTACCGAAGGTACCATATAAAGAGACGATTAAGGGCAAGGCCGAGTTGGAAGGCAAGCATAAGAAACAAAGTGGAGGCCGGGGCCAATATGGTCACGTCTTTATTCGCATGGAACCTTTGCCTGCCGGCAGCGGTTTTGAGTTTGTTGATGACATTTTCGGAGGCGCTGTTCCTCGCCAGTATATTCCAGCTGTAGAGAAGGGCATTGTCGAGACTCTGGATGAGGGAGTACTGGCAGGGTATCCAGTAGTAGATGTCAAGGTCACACTTTATGATGGTTCCTACCACAGTGTGGACTCATCTGAAATGGCTTTCAAGATCGCTGCTTCTATGGCTTTCAAGAAGGGTTTCATGGATGCACAACCTATCCTCCTGGAACCGATCATGAATATTGAAGTCACTGTTCCGGATGCATATATGGGAGATATTATCGGAGATTTGAACAAGAAACGAGGTCGGATTTTGGGTATGGAACCGACGAATGGCTTACAGATTATCCGAGCACAGGTGCCTCAAGCAGAGCTGTTCCGGTATGCCATGAACCTCTCCCTTGGGTGATGG
>DUNL01000192.1 GCA_012839385.1 Clostridiaceae bacterium | reverse complement strand
TTCATATTCCCTGGAAGTGTTAATTCTAATTTGTAGATATAAAAGATATAACCAGCCCTCTTTTTTATAGGGGCTGATTTCTTTGATGCACAAAAATCGACGGTTAAGACACGAATATCGACGGTTCATGACGCTATTCCTACGTGTTGCGCACATCCTATTGTTATTATATTGCCATTCGTGGTAATATATACATGAAAATTAAAAGCAAGATGTGCCATAAAGAATCAATAGACAAAAAGCTAAAAGAACTAAAAAGACCTTGACAAATACAGAAAGATTCCGAATTACTCATTATACACTGGCGGGAACCAGCGATAATCCGTAGGGTCTGTTCTCATTCCAGATGGAGTAAACGAGGTGTACTAAACGCTCGGCTACCGCTCCGGTAGCAACGCTGGACTGCTTTCCTTGGCTGCATTTAGCCCTAACCTTTCTACAGCTATCGCAGAATCACGGCAGAAATGCAGAATCAGATGGATGCAAATCAATCGTGAACGAGTGGAGACTGATGCGGGTGATAGAGATTCAAGGATTTGCCTGGGTCCCAACCTAAGTAAACTACTCTAAATATATACATCCGTATCTGTTGAAAGACATGAAAGTGAATCGTCTTGCTCATGTCTGGGATGGTGACATAATCTATAATTGCTTGAGACACGGATTCATGTATTTATTCGTTATCATTGACCGTTATATCGTAGATTACGAACTAAATACCCCTATGGACCGCTATTGTGTACTGGAGTGCTTGAAAAGGTCTTTCATGTTTAGAAAACTGGGGATCATAAACAGCGACAGGGACAGCAAGTTTCCCAACAAGGACTATGTTGAACTACTTCAAACAGAAGAGATTAAGATCTCTATGGAAGGCACAGGGGCGTGCGTTGGACAATACCTTCGTGGAGCGGTTCTTCCGACCCGTAACACTGGTACCTTAAATCGCTTGGATATAGATACCCCGTTGATTGCTTCCAGCAAACATCCTTGAAAATGGCAGTTTAATATTAAAAAAAAGGAGGAGACACTTTAACTTATTTTATAAAATATATGTCTTGATGACGGGGGGCACTATATGCATAGTGGAAAAAATACTCAGAAAGGAGGTATTTACTATGGAAATTAATGATTTTAAAGAAACCAACGAAAACAAACAAGAAGAAATGGAAAAGAAATTGTCAAAATTCAAGTTGGAAAATGTTTTAAGTTTATGGTATTTAATAAAATCAGCTAGTAAAGCAACAATTATAGGTAGTAAAGGTTAAATACTTAATGGACAGAGAGGTAGCATTAATAAAAAAAGAGGCTACCTCTTTGAATTAACTCATGGAAAATTGTTCTACAATAAGATAACTGATAGCAGGTGAGGCTGATCATTTAGATGATCTGACCTACGGCCAAGTAATTCTTCAAAACAAAGATGCTTAAAATATGGAAGAACAAGATGCGAGCTGATTCACGTTTTCCGGGGCGAGAGCCTCAACGAGTTCCGGCTGATTGCCATCCATCTGGTAAGAGCTGAAGCCGGTTTGGCAGAGGGTAAGAACCCACCATTTATTAGGGCTAGTTGAACAGCAATAAATTAATAAGGGTCTCAATAATATCTAAAACCGCTACTCCTCATGTCATTAACTAGTTAAGATTATAATAAACCTGAAATCGGCAAGTAAATAGCTTCACAGTGGTCAACAGTACCTGAATCCGTATTAATAACCAGATGTATCCAAATA
>DUNL01000142.1 GCA_012839385.1 Clostridiaceae bacterium | reverse complement strand
CTAAATTAAAAGCTGTCTCTGACACTTCCCTTGGTCGAGACAGCTCAATCTGGTGGGGGAAGGTGGATTCGAACCACCGAAGTCTGAGACAACAGATTTACAGTCTGCCCCCTTTGGCCACTTGGGTATTCCCCCTGGTTCGAATCCACCTTCCCCCACCAGATTGAGCTGTCTCGACCAAGGGAAGTGTCAGAGACAGCTTTTAATTTAGGAGGGAATTATGGTAAACAAATCAACCCCAACTTATAAACAAGTAACTACACCTACTCTTTTTGTTGATATTGTAATGGACAGCAAAGAGCATATTATTGTGGAACTATATCCTGAAATCGCTCCTCTTACTGTGGCTAATTTTCAAAAACTGGTCAACGAAGGCTTCTATGACGGCATTATTTTCCATCGCGTTATAGCAGGTTTCATGATTCAGGGAGGTGACCCGCAAGGATTAGGAACCGGCGGAAGCAAGGAAAAGATCAAAGGAGAATTCCTCAGTAACGGCGTAAAAAATGATTTAAAACACACCAGAGGTGTTCTCTCTATGGCACGCACCAATGATCCGAATTCTGCCAGCTCGCAATTTTTTATCATGCATGCCGATAGTCCCCATCTGGACGGTCACTATGCCGCTTTTGGTAGAGTTATCAGTGGTTTGGCTGAGGTAGACCGCATTGCCAACTTGCCAAAAGATAGAAATGACAGGCCAATTAATCCACCCGTCATGGAAAAAGTCTTCTTCGTCCAACCAATAGACGAGTAGAATATTAACTATGGACAAATCTGCGCGGAAAAACAATATAACGATAAGGGCAACAGCCGGCATTGTGACAACAGTGTTGTTCCTATTGCTCCTTATTGCCCCCGGCTGTGCCAAAGCGGATTTAAGCAAACCGGTGAACTATGGGTTTTGAGCTTCCAGGGTATGCATCCGGGCGGTGCAACCGAAAACACCGGCGAAGACCGTAGACCGAGAGTGGGCTAAAGCGGAAGACCATAATCTGCGCTATATAGTAGACGCGGTAGCTTTGGGCACTGTAGTCTCCAGCAAGGAAATAGAGATAATCACCCAAATTGAAGAAGGTGAGCGGAAAGACTTTGCCACAGTTTACGACTTTGAGATTAGCAAGAGCCTAGCCGGTAGCGATATCACCGACCGGACTGTCAAAGTCTTTCTGGAACTGTCTTCGCATAATTGGCCGGTCTCAGAAGAATACCACTTCCCCCAATTAGAAGTGGGGAAGAGCTATTATGTCCTCCTAGACTATATGAATACCAGTGAATTCAATCAAATCGGCCTGGAGAGAATCGCGCATTTCTATCAAGTTTTTCCCCAGACTATATTTATTCCCGCCGATTTATCCTCGCGACAACTAATAGAAGTTCTCGAACAGGCCCGACCGGGTTTCCTCTCCGAGACAAACAGAGATCAGTTAACAGATGTATTCTACAGCAGGGAGGAGTACTCTTACGAGAGTATGGAGCAATTTCTGACCGACTATTTTGATTAAATATTTTTCGTTTCGAACGCTAACACTTGTTAGACACGACTCTGGGCCAGCATACCGTACTTGTTGATGCCGCGTTCGACAACATTTGACAAGTGGTAGTTAATATTGCTAATATTCAGTCACCATATGCCGGTGTGATGGAATTGGCAGACGTATCGCACTCAAAATGCGACGGGCGCAAACCCGTGCCGGTTCGAGTCCGGCCACCGGCACCAGGCATATAAGGACAGGGAAACGAAGACAATCTCTGTCCTTTAACTTTTTCTGAACAGATATATGAGGTAGTATTCCATAGATGCGTTTTATTTTAAAAAATTAAATGGGAAAGCACATTGTTATTAATAATACTATAATACATAGGATAACAATCTTCCTTTTTGCTTTTCGCTTTGCCATGAATTACCTTTTCCTTGAAGATGATTAGTTCGTCCTCCGTAGCCTTTCTTTTTTAGCGAAGGAAACGAATCCTACAATTCCAGTTTTAAATCGCCGGCATTAATCCAGCACATTTTTCTCGCGAGCCAAGCAAAGAATAGTGTCAGCACGGCAGGCAAAATGAAACTTATCATAATTAAGCCGATCCAGTCCCAAGCGACAATCGCTTGTTTGGAACCGTTTTTTATGTCCTCAACCCAGCCAGCATAGACACCAAGTTGACCCACGAGACCGCTTGTACCCATTCCTGAGGAGATGGGGGGACCGTTCATTTGCAAACGAAAAAGACAGGTGGAGAGGGGTCCGGTCACAGCGGAAGCCAGAATAGGCGGAATCCATATACGTGGATTCTTAACGATATTGCCCATCTGTAGCATTGAAGTATCAATCCCTTGGGCAAAAAGACCGCCCCAGCGATTTTCCTTAAAGCTCATGACAGCAAAGCCCACCATCTGCGCGCAGCAACCGGCGACCGCTGCGCCACCTGCAAGACCGGTCAAACCGATAGCGGCACAGATAGCCGCGCTACTAATCGGTAGCGTAAGTGCCATCCCGACCAGAACCGAGACTAAGATGCCCATAAAAAACGGTTGAAGCTCTGTGGCCCACATGATAGCCGCTCCGACGGAGCTTGCAGCGCGACCAAGCCCTGGCGCTACCAGCATGGCCAGCAGCACTCCTATACTGACTGTAACAAAGGGCGTGACTATGATGTCGATCTTAGTTTCTTTAGAGACAAGCTTGCCGCATTCTACAGCGACGATGGTAATGAAATAGACAGCCAACGGCCCGCCCGCACCCCCTAAATCGTTAGCCGCGTGTCCGACAGCGAGTAAAGAAAATAATACCAAGGGTGGCGCGTTGAGAGCAAAGCCAATCGCGACAGCGATTGCGGGGCCGGCCATGGCCATGGCGAATTTACCGGTATCCACTAAAATTCCGCAACCCAATTGCTCACCGAGCGTCTTGATAATTGTTCCAATCAACAAAGACGCAAACAGACCCAGAGCCATTGCTCCCAGAGCGTCAACTCCATAACGTTTCGCGGAAAAATCGATTTTTTTCGCCTCGAGAAATTTCCTCAATCTGCTTTTCTCTACAGACTCTATTTGTTTTTCTTCTTTATCTGCCTTCATTACCGCCTCCTAAACCAATGCTCTCGCACCGTTAGCTTAATCGTCGATTAATTTTTGTCATTATAAGACATTTATAAGAATGATGCATATTACCTCAACAAGAGAAGGAGGTAATTAATAATTAGTAAACGCCATTTAACACTTTTGATTTAATCAAGTACTTCCTCTCTTTGTCTATCATTAGTTTTATTGATTCAAATTATGTATTCCTACGGAATTTTGGTACCTATAGTGAAAAGTTTTGGCAGGAAAGGCTGGATTGGTTTCAAGAGCAGGCGGATAAGAGTTTAATCGGAACCATAGATTATAAAAAAACCGGGAACGGAACTATTGTCTGTAAGGACGGATTCACAGCTACTACTTTTACCAAAAAAGAACTTACTAATTTGGCTAAAGAGACTACATGTCCCTACGATATCGTTGAAGTTGATGAGTCGAGCCTATTCCTTATAATTACGAAATTATAACCACATAAACTACGAGGAGTTCGGAGCAACGTCATTGCCGCAGTATTGTTCATCTATAATTGATCTTTCTGTCTTGTCTTGAAGTACTATTTGATAGCTTTTTCGCGAGCATTACTGTTATACTGCCTTTGTATCTTACAGCAAGGCATACTGCGCTCTATAGTTGTTTGCATTCCTATTCTTAAAATACTGTAACAACCATTGACATAATACTATTGATAACTAGAATAGATACGGGAGATTAAAAAATGGTATTTTCGTCACTATTTTTTTTGTACATATTCTTGCCTCTGTGCCTGATAGCCGTATGGTTTAGTCCCAGAGTTCGTATGCAAAACAATATTTTGTTAGGATTTTCATTAGTCTTTTACGCCTGGGGTGAGCCTGTATATGTACTACTGCTGATAATTACATCCTTCATTATCTGGTACTCAAGCATTAGGATGAGCCGAGTCAGATCACGCTACCAACGTCGGTTGTGGTTGTCCGTCGCGGTGGTAGTTTCGCTTTCCAGTCTAGCCTTTTTCAAGTATGCCGGATTTTTTGTAGAAATCTTAAATATTATTCCCTTTGTAAATTTTAAAGTTCCCCAGATATCTCTCCCGATCGGCATCTCCTTTTATACTTTCCAGGCTTTGACTTATATTATCGATTACTATCGTGGCGAGATTAGGGTACAACGCTCTTACCGACGCTTTTTGTTGTATGTTACCCTCTTCCCGCAATTGATCGCGGGCCCGATTGTTCGTTACGCTGATGTAGCGAGTCAACTCTCTAGACGTCGTCTGACACTTGAGGGGATAACCTCAGGTATCGGCCGTTTCTTAGCGGGTTTGTCTAAGAAAGTTCTCATCGCTAATTATGCCAGTGAAATCGTTGAAGTCTGCCTGGAGTCTGATCACTTCGCTCAGATTAGTTCCGCTACCGCTATCTTGGGAATTTTGGCTTATACAATTCAGATTTACTTCGATTTCTCAGGTTACTCGGATATGGCGATTGGCCTCGGGCGCATGTTTGGCTTTCGTTTCTTAGAAAACTTTAAATATCCATATATCTCTTCAACGATTACCGAGTTCTGGCGACGCTGGCACATATCTCTTAGTACCTTCTTCCGCGATTATCTGTACATTCCGCTTGGCGGAAATCGTCACCATCGAGTAAGAAACACATTTGTTGTCTGGCTTTTAACCGGACTCTGGCATGGCGCGAGTCTGAATTTTGTCATCTGGGGACTATATTATTTCGTAATACTGATGATCGAACGTCGCTTTATTTTGAATGGTCGTATACGAATACCAAAACCTTTAGCCCATTTATTAACAATGATGGCTGTAATCTTTAGTTGGAGTATCTTCTACTTTACGGAATCAGCCCGCTTCGCTACCTTTATGGGACGATTATTCGCGCCAGGCCTGGCGGGCTTCGCCGATGGTGAGGCAGGCATTCTCTGGAAACAGCATCTGTTTTTCCTGATCATCGCTTTTATCGGAGCGACGCCTATATTGCCATGGTTAAAGACAAGGTTCTCACGTCCTCTTAGACAATTAGAAGCATCGCCTCTGGGTGGTATACTGCAACCATTGGCAACAGCTTTTCTGCTCTTTATCTGTACCGCGTCCCTGGCCGCTTCTAGCTATAACCCTTTCCTTTATTACAGATTTTAAGTCTTAACAGGGAGAAAATGTTGGTAGAAATATGAATTATAGATTTAGAAATCAGAAAATTACAGCCTTATTTTTTTTATTCATATTATTAATAATAGGCTTTTTGCACCTCATTTTACCGGGAAAGGATATTTCAGAGGATGAGGGTAGGAAGTTGGCTCGCTTCCCTAAACTAAACTACGAAGACGCTAAAAGCGGCAAGCAAGCTGCCAATATCGAAGGCTGGTTCAGTGATCAATTTCCTTTCCGACCCTTATTAATTAAAGCAGGGAAGAGCTGGCGCTCCATAGTTTTCCCAAATTTGAACAGTGGCGGTTTGCAGATTACTCCGATCAATCACAATCTGGCTGTGGCAGAAGACCCTGATGAGGACATTGAAATTGACAATGAAGAGCAGCCACAACCGGCTGTCAATATAGACCCGGAAGCGGAGCAAAGTAACGAGCAGGAAATTGTCAATGATCCGCAGACAGAGGAAAATACAACCCCTGTTGAGGAGACCGACGCTAATCCTACTGATAATGTCTCTCCCATGGAAGAGAATAATCCGGATGATCCACCACCCCTGGAAGATGATGATTTCAGACAAACCAAAGTGGGAATCGTTATTACTAATAATCGCGCTATGGAAATGTACTACGGCAATGAAAAAAAGCTCAAAGCCTATGCCGAAAGGCTCAATAAGCTCGACAGTATATTCCCGGAAAATGTCCAACTCTATAGTATGGTGATACCAACAGCTATCGAACTGTATTCACCGGACCAATATCATTCCGGCTACTCATCGCAGAAAGATTGTATTAACATCGTTTATGACGAATTAAATTCCACGATAAAAAGCGTTGACTCATATACTAGGTTAATTAACAATAGGGACAAGTATATCTACTTCCGAACCGATCATCACTGGACCGGTCTAGGTGCCTACTATGCCTACCAATCCTTTGCCGAAGTCGCGGGTTGGACAGCCCTGTCGCTTGATCAAATGGAACATTATCAACTGGAAGGCACTTATCTCGGTTCCTTGTATCGCGCCACCAAGGAATCCGCGCTAAAAAATAATCCCGACACAACTGAGGGTTGGAAACCTGTAACCGGAGATTACACCGCTACAGCCTGGGACAAGGGCGACCTCAAATCCTCCTACAACATTCGCCTCAATGACCCTCGTAGCAAAGGTGGCAACAGTTATCTAAATTATTCGGGCGGTGACAGAGCTTTGCTGAAAATTGCTACCAGCCACAACAGTGGTCGTAAAGTGCTCATCATAAAAGACTCTTTTGGCAATGCCTTTGTTCCTTATCTAGCCAATCACTATGACGAGGTTTATGTAGTAGATCCCCGCTATTATGTCAAGAGTCTTAGCTCATTGGTCAGCGAAAACGGTATTACCGATGTCATTGTCCTAAATTATATGTTTGGGACTTCCAACAAGACCTGGTTGGGCGGTTTTGACAAGATCAGTAATTAAACATTCAACTTGTTCGAGACTCAAGGCTTCTTTAACGAACGCCATCAGGTTAGCGCGACTGTATTAGTTCAGTATACTGATTGTCAGAGAAGAACAGCTTTCAGTGTCCGGTAGTCTACTGTTATTTTGAACTTGCTATGCTAAAATATCTACATGACTTTGCTGTTGACAATTATCTTAATAATGACGATATTGTTATTGCTCGTAGGATCAATGAGCAAGGCGTTGGGTCTGGTTTTAATCGTAATCTGCGTTGGCGCTCTAGCTTATCTGGCTTACAAAACTTTAGCCGTCCATTATTATGCCTATAAAAAATTACAGAAATTAGGAGGAAATTGGGCCGGATATATGCGGTATATTAGTGGTATCTCCGGCAGAATGGCCGATTCCTGCTTTCTTTTTTTAACTAATGATAAGAATCTGGTTATCGATGATAAACAACATCAGACCGCCATTACCTACGCTGAGCTGGTAAATGTAGGGGTGATTGAGGCTTCTCTCTTAGCGCAGATCAATGACCGTGAAATAGCTGAGTTAATGGGCATGAAGAGTCATCCGGCTTTACACGCGATGCGTAGTTGGCTTAGTCGCCATCCTGAGGCCAAGAGGCATTTTGTGATGATGCTTTATCTGGATAGAGAGGTGGATGGAATAGCACAGAAAGGGGAATTAGTCTTTTTTAGCGATGTGGAAAGGAAGGGACATATTCGCGAACTTTTAAGACAGCCGGAAATCGCTGTCAAAGCTTTGTTTATTCCCAGAGGGACCACTGTTGAGGAATTGTACCCCTCCCAAGACAGAGTACCCAAGAAAAAGAAGATATATTCCTATGACAAAGGTGAGGAGCAGATAGCGGCAGATAAGATTGAAGAGGATAGCCTGACCGAGCCGTTTCCCCCTTTAACATAGATACTATATAATTGCGTTTTTTAGACGTAAATATTTTAACTCAAGGTGATATATGAATATTGAACCACGCAGGGCGGGAGAACTCTGCCTAACAATTGAAGAAAATATTTCCCATGTCATGGTCGGGAAAGAAGATGTAATCAGAAAACTAATGATTGCTTTGGCCGCCGGCGGGCATATTTTGCTTGAAGATGTTCCCGGCATAGGTAAAACTACACTGGTCTCAGCGCTGGCAAAATCACTGGCTCTTGATTTCAACCGCATTCAATTCACACCGGATGTTATGCCCTCGGATGTCACCGGGTATAATATGTACAATCCCGCTAACGCGGCTTTTGAATTCCATCCCGGCGTTATTATGACTCAATTACTGCTGGCTGACGAGATCAACCGCACATCTCCCAAGACCCAATCGGCGCTGTTGGAAGCAATGCAGGAGAGTCAAGTTACAGTTGATGGTCAAACCTACGAATTGATGCGACCATTTATGGTCTTGGCCACACAAAATCCGATTGAGCAAGTAGGAACCTATACGCTTCCCGAAGCCCAATTGGACCGTTTTATGCTTAAGATCACCCTCGGTTATCCAAACCTAAACGAGGAAATGGCAATTCTTGACCGTTACTCTGAAGAGAATCCTTTAGCCACTTTACAACCTGTAGCGTCCGGCCAGGATATTTTATGGCTACAAGAGCAGGTGAGATATGTATATGTCAGCGACGCTATTAAGAGATATATCTCTATTCTATCGGCTAAAACTCGTGAACATCCTGATTTAGAACTGGGCATTAGCCCCCGAGCCTCATTGATGTTGATGCACACTGCCAAGGCGGAGGCTCTGTTCTCAGGTCGAGACTATGTTTTACCTGATGATGTGCAAAATATGCTCTTACCTTGCTGGAGTCATCGCTTGATTGTTAAACCGGAGGGCAGACTCAAACAACAAGAACCCGAAATGATCCTTAACCAACTGCTACGAGAAATCAGAGTACCGGAGCGTTAATGTGACGCGGCGATTTTTCTGGATAGTACTACTTTTACTCTTGCTCTGGGCGGGGGCAAGTTATTATGGCTACGCTATCTTCCGGATCAGCATGATATTATTGTTCGCGGTGCTATTTTTCAGTGTGTTTAATGTTGTTTATTTGCGACACAAAGTTAAGATTGATCCCATGCGCTATAGCGAAGAAATTACCCGTCTAGACACCGCTAATTACTCGCTGGAGATAAGTCTCGCGACATTATTTTTGCCCGCTCAGCTAAAAATGATCGCCTGGTCCAGCCAGTCACACGAAACCGTCTTGTCCGAAAGAAGATTACTTAATATTACTGTACGCCCGAAAGAAAATAGAAAGTTAATCGCGACTCTTGAAAGTATCCATTGCGGGATCTTAGAATTAGGAGAAATTGACCTCAGAGTGCGCGATTTGTTTAATGTCTTCTGGCTCCGTATCCCCGGCGTGGAAAAACATTTGCGCTTCATTACTTTGGTCGTTCCCCGCGTCTTTTATAAAGAAGAGACCGGAAAGATCGTCAAACAATTAATTGACGAAGGCGAACACGCCCGTGTCAGATCCTTTGATATATCTGATGAGATAGATACCATGCGCCAACTACAGCCCGGTGATACTATGCGAAGAATCCACTGGAAGATGAGCGCGCGCATGCAAAAATTTATGGTCAAGCAATACGAAGATCCCCGAGAAATCAGGTACTGCTTTTTGCTTGACCCCGCTTATAACCAAAACAATAATAAAGACGAAAGCAAGCGCGAACGAGAAAACTTTGCCCGAGACAATATGTTAGAACTCGCGGCCAGCTTTATTTCGACACTACTGGAACATAAACAATGGGTTGAGATGGAAACCTGGCATCCGGCACGAATGTTTCAAGCTTCTAATGAAGTAGGACATCTCAACTATTTCTTGCGTCAACTAGCTCTGCTCCCGCAACAATCAGCGCGAGCTATGGGAAGCCAGTTGGAAAGGCTTAATGTTACTTACTCCATGTCATATTATATTTTATTTGTAAGAACATTAACTCCTGAGCTAACTCAGCATATTATTTCCTTCCAGAAAACAGCGCTCGGCACTATGTTATGTCTAATGGAATCTCCAAATCCTGACGATAAAGAATTGTTGAGCGCCTATGACGAGCTAGTGAGGGAAGAGGTCATAGTCGTAGAGGCTCGAGATATCATAAACTCAGCCAATCTACCCCACATAAATGAGGCAGTATCATGACAGAGCGACCTCGCAAGAATTATCATTTTTCTTTAACATCGGTGTCTTCCCAAAAGGATAGCGCTATCAGGTCACGTTTGAATAAAGCGGATTATATTTTCCATTTGGCGCTGAGATATATTTGTACTATTATCTTCTCACTACTATTGACAAAAATTGTTTTGAACTTAAATAGTATTAATATGGTCTGGAGCTCACAGATACCGGTTCAGATCATCTTCCTCTTTTTCCTACTCTTAGTATTTAAATTTTACAGAATATCTTTTCTAGTCTTTTTAGGCCTCCTTGTCTCATCTTTAGGTATTATTTTGTTACACCTAATTGGAATTGCCAGCGGTCTTTACGTCGCGATAATTCAGCCAATAGTCAATTACTTTGTTACCGCGACGCGATATTTTTTAGGAAGCTTTGACGCCTCCGGCGCGCAGATTAATTCTTATGCCATAGGTATAGGTCTAGCTATCCTCGTATTATGTAGTTTAGGAATTTATCTTTCTTCGCATCCTTGGATTATGCTGGTCGCCATCGGCACTTTGCTGACAGTGAATTTCAAAGAATGGATACGAGAGGACTATATACTCTTTTTTGTCGGCACTGTCTGTATGCTATTAATGCTGACTATGCAAAAATATATCGCTGCTCAGAATAATAAAGGAAGTCCTAACTTATTCGCGCCTAGAAGTTGGACATATAAAGAAAGTGGCAAGCGACTATTAGTTGCCTTCTTAGTTACCGCCATCATCATCGGAGCGCATGCTGTTATACCCCGAGATTTTTTTTACAACAGTACAATTGATCGTCTCCTCAGTCGCTTAACAGGTAAAAGCCTTCTCAAAGAAGATGCTATCGGCTATGTCGAATTCAGTATCTCCGAAGCAGGTTTTTATCCGCTGGAAAACCGTTTAGGAGGGCCCGTTGATCCGACTGATAGTTTGTATATGTATATCACTACCGGACCCCAGGCAATATACCTGCGCGGCGCTGTCTTCCGTGACTATACCGGTACGAAATGGCTACAAGAGTCAATGGATCAAAACTGGATGTTTAACCACTCCAGAAACAAGAGTATCCAGTCTAAAATTATGGGTCTTACCGTTGACGGTCTTGAGAATTCAGGGAGTCTACAAGAACCGAGCTTTCCTTTGCTCGCGCAAGACTTTTCTCTAGAACCGATTGCTGAACAGCAAGTTATTTTTAACGGTGGCCGTATCAATACCATCCAATATAATGAGAGCCGCGACGATGTATATGCCTATTTTAATCCATCGGGCACCATGTACGCGGACAGAGCAATACCTGTCGAAGGCTATACGGTAAATGGACAGATCTTTCAGTTGGAGGCAATCCATAATCTAGAAAAATTACAGTCCTTCCAACAAGGACTCGGGACTATGCAAAAAGAATGGCTGTTGGATACTACAGACAGAACGATCTGGACTGATCTCTATAACAAAGATTCACTCTTAGATTTTCTTCAGAAATCAGAACCTGAGCTTTTCGCTCTGGTTACGGATAACTCTCTCGCCATAGCGGATAAAGCTTTGCGGCTACGGGAATGGGTAGCCGACAATATTGTTTACCGAATGGATGTCACAGAACCTCCCGCTGATGAAGACTTTGTAATACATGTATTGAAAACAAAGGAAGGCTATTGCACCTATTCCGGCACTTTACTTGCCGTACTGTGTCGTCTAGCGGGAATACCGGCTCGTTATGTGGAAGGTTTTGTAGTTCAGGCTGATCCCACCGCCGGACTAGAACCAACTACCAGATCTATTGCCGGTCACAATGCCCATGCTTGGACGGAGATCTTTTTGGATGAAATAGGTTGGCTACCAATAGATGGGACACCTACGGAAGCGCAGAGACAGATTACAGGGCACGATCAGATTCCCGAATCTACACCTGAACCTACACCTGAGCCAACTCCGGAAGAGACTTTACCGGAAGATACGGAACCGGATACCGATGAAGAACCAATGCCGGATGAACCTGATACAACAGATCCTGATCTAGACAAAGAACCCGGTCTTTTAGCAAAAATCTTTAAGACATTGTGGCAAATATTAAAGATTATTTTACGGATTTTGCTCTATCTACTGCCACTAATCCTCTATGTCCTCTGGCGTAAATTAGTCTACGAGCAAAGACATGATCCGGCTTGGCTACAGAAGCGCTTTAGAGATAAACCCTCTGAATTGATGCTGGCGATTAGACAGGACCTGGAGCAAATCTGGGGTTTGCGGGAGATCAAGCAAAAAACGGGCGACACACTATATATGTGGTTCTTGTCAGCTACTGACCAATCATCTCATGCTGCCCGGAGAACCCTTGATTTGATTGAACAAGCAATTTATTCGCCCGGTCTTACTAGCCTTGATGAAGATGACTGGAATAACGTTTTAGAATTTTATCAGGCTGAGGAGAAACTATTGAAAGAAAGTATTCCCTTCTTCAAATGGTTATTCCGCCGTTTCCTCTGGTCGCGGAAACACCCCTTATAGTTTAAGAAAGTAGATTAAATGAAGCAAAAAGAAGATAAAACCCATATTTTATCGTCTCTTGACCAATATCCATTACTTAAGTCTTGGTTCTTGGAGTACAAGGATAGGCATGACCATAATCCTCGCTACTATATACGAACTTTCGGTTGTCAACAAAATGACGCTGATAGCGAAATCATGGCCGGAATCATGGAGAGTATAGGTTTTACACCTGCTAACTCTTACAGTGAGGGGGATTTAATACTCATCAACACCTGTAGCGTTAGAGAAAACGCTGATGAGAGATTCTTTGGGCATCTAGGAGGAATTAAGCGATATGCCGGCCAGGAAGAGAAACGGATAATTGGCGTTTGCGGCTGTATGATGACGCAAGATATTCATATTAATAGAATTAAGCAATCATTTCCTTTTGTTGATTTTCTGCTACGACCGGATCAGATCTCTTTTTTACCGGAGTTTATAGAAAACGGGTTAAGGCAAAAGGAAGTCTTTTATGCTAACCAGGAAGGGACTCCCTTTCATGAAAATATGCCAATTGCCAGACAAAGAAGATATCGAGCCTTAGTTTCTATTATGTATGGTTGTAATAATTTTTGCTCCTATTGTATAGTTCCTTATACAAGGGGAAGAGAGCGTAGCAGGCCGCCTGAAAACATCCTTAAAGAAATAAGCGAAGTTGCTGCCAGTGGTATACCTGAGGTGATGCTATTAGGACAAAATGTCAATGCCTGGGGTAAAGATTTAAAGGAAGGACAGGAAGAGTTAAATTTCGCTTGGCTACTTAGGGAAGCCTCGGCTATTTCAGGTATCCGGCGCATCCGTTTTATGACTTCGCATCCCAAGGATCTTTCAGCTGCATTGATCGAGACCATCGGTGATTATGAAGTGATTGAACCCCATGCTCATTTACCCTTACAATCCGGAAGCAATCGTATTCTGGAGAAGATGAACCGCAAGTATACACGCGAAAAATATCTGGATATTGTTAAGAGGCTACGCGCCGCGAGACCGGGCATCAGCATCTCCACTGATATTATCGTCGGTTTCCCGGGAGAAGAAGAAACAGATTTCTTCGACACTATTGATATAATGAATCAGGTCAGATTTGACAGCGCTTTTACTTTTATATACAGTCCCAGAGCAGGCACTCCGGCAGCCAAATGCTATGACCCTAATAATAGAGACATTGTGCAGAAGCGCTTTGAATATCTGGTGGAGTTGCAAAATAAACACAGTCTGCACTCTAATCAAAAGCAAACCGGAAAAGTAGTAGAAGTTCTGTGTGAAGGAGTAAGCTCAGGGAATAAAAACATTCTTTCCGGTAGAACCGCTGACAACCGTTTGGTCAACTTCGTACCTAAGGAACCTAACGGATCCGCGGAGATAGCTCAATCAGCTCTTAACATGAGCTCTCGAGAAGGTGAGTTTATTGATGTATTTATCACTACAGCAAAAACTTTTTCGCTTGAAGGCAGGGAAGTATGACACTGACGCTCAAAGATATTGAAGGCGAAAAATTGTCTCCGATGATGGAGCAATATGTAGCTGAAAAGAAGAAACGGCCGGATTGTATCTTATTTTATCGACTGGGCGATTTTTTCGAACTGTTTTTTGACGACGCCTTAGTAGCTGCCAAGGAGTTGGAATTAACCTTAACCAAAAGAGACTGCGGTTTACCTGAACGAGCTCCGATGTGTGGAGTTCCGCACCATGCCGCGGATCATTATATTAATAGATTGGTAAGCAGGGGATATAAGGTAGCGATCTGCGACCAGGTTGAGGACGCGAGCCAAGCTAAAGGACTTGTCAAGAGGGAAGTGGTCAGAATAGTTACTCCCGGGACAATTACCGATCCTACAGCTCTGGATGAAAAAAAATACTCTTATATAGCTTCTATTTATCAGGTTGGTCAGGTCTTCGGACTGGCGGCATGTGATGTTACTTCAGGCCATTTTGAAACGACTGCTCTTTTGACAGCGGCCGCTACCAGAAGACTACTGGATGAGCTGGCGCGGCTACGCCCTCAAGAGTTATTGATTAATGAAAACTGCTCGGAAAACAAGACCTTTTTACAGTGGCTTAAGGACAATGAAACTTTGGTAACCATACGTCCTGACAGTTATTTCAATCCTGAAGGCCTGGACACTGAGATTCTGGAATATTCTGCCGCTGACCATCTCTGGCCCTATGCTTCGGCCGGGTTGTTACGTTACATCGCTGAGAACCAACTGCAACTGCCTCAGAACATCCGTAAAATTTATCCCTATAAACAGCAAGATTATATGCTACTGGATCAGTCCGCGCGCAAAAATCTGGAGTTAACAGAAACAATACGTGATCGAACGCATAAAGGTAGTCTTTTGTGGGTCATGGATCAAACAAAAACCAGTATGGGGAGTCGCTTATTAAGAAGTTGGTTAGAGCAGCCTTTACTAAGTAGAACTGAGATTGAGGCCAGATATGACTCTGTAGAGGACTTTCACAATAATTTTATCGTTAGAGAGAATTGTCGTGAAATATTAAGTGGTCTCTATGATCTGGAAAGACTGTCGGGTCGCATCGGACTGGGAACTATTAATGCCCGCGATCTTATCGCGCTTAAATATGTGTTGGAGAAAATCCCTCAGTTAAGAGAAGAACTATCAGCTCTTACCGCGGACAATCTAGTTAACCTAATGGCAAATCTTGATCCACACGACGATCTCTTAGACCTGTTATCTAGATCAATAGTAGAGGAGCCGCCGATCTCGCTTAAAGAAGGCGATCTTATTAAAGAAGGCTATAACTCGGAAGTTGATAACTTAAGAGAACTCTCGGAGCGAGGTCAGGACTGGTTGCTTGAATACGAGCAAAGGGAACGTGAAAGTACCGGGATTAAGAATTTACGCGTTCGTTATAATCGTGTTTTCGGCTACTTTATTGAGATAACGAAATCTAATTTGTCTCTTGTTCCTGAACATTACACCAGGAAACAAACTCTGACCAATGTGGAGCGGTTTATTTCCGCAGAGTTAAAGGAACGCGAAGACAAGCTGTTAGGGGCTAAACAGAAGCTGATTGAGATCGAGTATGAGTTGTTCTGTGAGATCAGGGATATTGTTAAGTCCAATCTGGCTTCTTTACAGGAGACAGCCAGAGCTCTAGCCGCGCTGGATGTCTATTCAGGTTTGGCGGATCTGGCGGAGAGGGAAAACTATGTACGCCCTGAAATCAGAGAAGATGATTGTTTACTGATCTCTCAGGGGCGCCATCCTGTGATCGCGAAGATTCTGACCCAGACTTCATTCGTGCCGAATGATCTCAACCTCAATACCGGTGATCGCCGTTGTATGATACTCACCGGTCCTAATATGTCAGGCAAATCGACTTATATGCGGCAGAACGCGCTGATTGTCCTAATGGCGCAGATGGGAAGCTTTGTACCTGCCCAATCGGCAAGTATCGGTTTGGTAGACCGAATCTTTACCAGAGTCGGAGCCTCCGACGACATCGGTGGAGGGCAGTCGACTTTTATGGTTGAAATGACAGAAGTAGCGAATATTATGAGTCAAGCCACGCCCTCCAGCCTGCT
>DUNL01000021.1 GCA_012839385.1 Clostridiaceae bacterium | reverse complement strand
GTCCGCATCAAAGGCGATCAGCACAGGCGCAACATCCGACTGGAAAAGGGCAACACATTCCTTACTGCTTTTATACTGGAAGCATCGTTTGCCACCCCATTTGAAGCAATGATTTACATCGGACCAAGGGACATGATTATTAAAATACATGCAGCGGTTTTCCTGAAGAATATTGCCGCCGATGGTAGCCTGGTTACGGATCTGAGGCGAGGCCACCTTGGATGCAGCCTGTAGAAGTGCCGTATAACCGGACAATTCTTTGCTCGCGGCTATTTCAGAAAGACGCGCAGAGGCCCCGATGAAAACACCGCCATCCTTTGCAACTACCCCGCTCATTTCCGGCAGATCATCGATATAACAGAGCGTGTCATGGGACTCCAGTTTTTGATTGATTCGGGGTAAAAGATCGGTGCCCCCTGCTACGATCCTCGCTTCCGGATGATCTGAGAGAAAACGAATCGCTTCTTCCAGGTTTTCTGGCTTACTTACATTCATGACCATCCGCCTCCTTGCCCGTTCTTTCTGCCGCCAGTTCTACAGCATCAATGATCTGTTGGTAACCTGTACAGCGGCAAATATTGCCGGCCAAAGCTTCTTTGATGCACTGTTCGCTGGGGTGGGGATCCTTATCCAAAAGCGCTTTGGTGCTCATGATGAATCCGGGAGTGCAATAACCGCATTGGATCGCCCCAGCATCAATATAAGCATCCTGAATCGGATGCAGCTCCTCCCCATCACTTAATCCTTCGATGGTCTCCACAGACTTACCGGAAGCCTGGATCGCCAGGGTAATACAGGAATAGATCGCCTTACCGTTGAGTAAAACCGTACAGGCTCCGCATTCTCCCGCGCCGCAGGCTTTTTTCGTACCAGTCAATAACCGGTGTTTGCGCAGATAATCGATGAGCATCATATCGGAGGGAATGATATCCCGGTATTCCCGGCCGTTTACTTTGATCTCAACTTCAATCATTTGCTTTTCCAATGTTATGCCTCCTTATCTGCGTTCGCATTTCTCTTTTTTTCCATGAGCTTCTTCCTCACCTCTGCCGGGGTGATCGGTGCTTTATCGAAGCGTATACCACATGCATCATAAAGAGCATTGGCAATCGCAGGAGCCACTGAAATGATAGGTGGTTCAGCAATACATTTGGCTCCGTAAGGCCCATAGGGATCAATGGTCTCCACAAAGGAGCTAACGAGTTCCGGCATTTCGATAATTGTCGGCGGTTTATATTCAAGGATAGTGTTAGCCTGATAAACACCCTCCTTGTTGATGGCAAGGTCCTCTGTGACCGCGGCGGCCATCCCTTGCATTACACCGCCATATACCTGACCATGAGCCATTTGGGTGTTAATAACCCGGCCGATATCATGAACAGAGACTATTTTATCCACGGTAAAGCTGCCGTCATCATGAACGGTAACCTCCGCCATCTGGATGCCAAAGGGGTAAGCAGGAGCCAGATTGCCGTAGCCGGTCATGTCGCCCAGCTCAGCTTTTGGTTCAAAAACACCTATACCCAAAAAAGGACTGCCGTTATTGGCATAACAGGCTTTGGCAGCCGCTTCCTCCAGGGACATCACATGCTCGCCGGTATATTCGCCATAAATATTGCCGTCTTTGACCACCACCGGGCCTGTGCCGATTCTTTCCCTCAACACCCCGGTCAGCTGTTGTTTCAGGTCTTTACAGGCGTGGAGCACCGCATTACCCAGGTTGGTTGTCAATTTGCTGCCATTGGTACCGGTGGAAAAGGGAGTGAGAGATGTATCTCCCATAACCACATTGACTTTTATGGGATCAACTCCCAATTCCTGAGCAACGATCTGGGCGCAAACGGTATTCATACCCTGCCCGATCTCGGATTCACCGATCAGAACGGTCAGCGCTCCGGAGCTTTCCAGACGCAAAAGGGCGCTTGAGCCCGCAAACTCAGGCTTACCGGCCCGGGAGCCAGCACAATGGATCAATGCAGCCACACCGATTCCCTTACCCTTTACCTTGTGTTTCTTCTTTTCATCCCAATTCATCAGCTCTTTCGCTTTGGCCATACACTCTTTAATACCGTTGGTCTCAGGCTTAAAGCCGTGAATCGTGGTTTCATAGGCGTGCATGAAATTCTTCATCCGTAACTCGGTGGGGTCCATATTGAGTTTGACCGCCAGTTTGTCGATGGTCTGCTCCAAGGCAAAATGCATCTGGGGATTGCCAAAACCGCGATAAGCTCCGGTGGGCGCATGATTAAGGTAAAGACCTGTAGCCTCAGCATAGGCGCTGCGGAAACGGTAATTATTATCCGCGCGAAAACAGGCAATGGCGGTCACTGCATCGCTATCCGAAGAGTAGGCACCGAAACCGGAAAGCAGTTTGATCTTTTTACTGAGGAAATTGCCTTCACTATCCGCCGCCAGGGTTATTTCTATCTCCATCCCCACAGACGGACGGCAAGCGAGGAATTCCTCCAGCCTGCTATTGGTCATCTTCACAGTTCCCTTAACCATCGAAGCTAGCAGGGCAGTAAAAACCGGTAATGGCTGGTCATTACGGGCACCAAAGGCCCCGCCGATATGCATCGGCTTGATCTCAATATCCTTTTCCGGAATACCTGTAACTGCCGAAATATCTTCGCGAATATGGAACCACACCTGGGAGGCGCAGTATACGGTCAATTTGCCCAGCTCATAAACGGCAGTGGCACTGTTCGGCTCCAGATGTAACTGATGTAAGGAAGGGAAGGTGTATTTGCCGCTGGCAAATACCGTTGCTTCCGCGAAATCTTTTTCCACTTCACCGCGTTCCACCACCAGAGGCATCCCTACATTTCCGGGCTTATCGCTGCGCGCCAAATTCTCAGCCTGATAAGCATCCTTTAGGTGCGACACAACCGGAAGTTCTTCATAGTCCACCTCAATCAGATCCAATGCCTCCTCGGCAATTTCTTCCTCTTCAGCTACAACAAAAGCAAGCATATCCCCTATATAGCAAACATAATCCTCCGCCAGTACCCAGGTATCATGGGTATTGCCCATGCGGAAATACTTATCATTGAATTTGATATCTTTTGCCGTATAAACAGCAACCACACCCGGAAGCGCTTTGGCCTTTTCCGTATCGATCCGCAAGATCTTGGCATGGGCGTATTTGGCATGCAATACCTTGGCATACATGGTCCTGGGTAAAATCAAATCATCGCTGTATATGGCCTTACCGGTCACTTTGGCTCTGCCGTCGATACGCGGGACCGGCTTGCCGATCATCTTTAACTCCTCCAATTGCCATACCCCTTTCTTCTTAAATTATAAATACCCTATTTTGCCGGGGTCTGTTTTCTTAACAAGCTGCGGCCTGTCGCAGAATTTTGCGCTTTGATTTGTGCGATCAGTTTGGGCAGTACACCTTAGCGTCGCTCACAATACCAATATCCGCCAATTGGAAGATAGCAGCACCCGGGTCGATAACAAAATCGGAATTCTCCATCTTATCATGGGCTTTCAGGCAGGCTTCAGTGATACCTATCCATCCAAACATCACAACTACTACATCCCTATCATGATAAATGTAGCTCAAAACTCAACTCGCTTGGAACTCTACATATGTTGACATTGTCTGTATGCGACCTAGCTAGACATAATCAGCTTATCACTTCCTTTTGTGGTAATCCAACCATTCGGTTAGATAGATATATTTACTATAGATTTCCTGTATCCCCCGTGGTATAAAATAAAAAAGGGGATTAAGCAGCTTTTCAAGCTACCTAACCCCCTCGGTTCCTAACAACTAGAGGTTAATGATCACCTTTTTTATTATTTACAATTATAACGCAGTTTTTTTTTGACGTCAAGTAAACGATCACCAACGTAAACGATCACCAACGCTTACCAACGTTAGTGTCAAGACTAAGTGGATACACCCCGAATATTTTATTCATTAACCTCATGCTACCCTGACCGAG
>DUNL01000236.1 GCA_012839385.1 Clostridiaceae bacterium | reverse complement strand
GACCTCCAGCGTGACAGGCTGGCATTCTAACCAACTGAACTACCGGGCCGTTTATATCAAAGAAAAATGGTGGGCCTTCAGGGACTCGAACCCCGGACCGACCGGTTATGAGCCGGCTGCTCTAACCAACTGAGCTAATGGCCCATTCTTAAACAGCGACAAAACGAATTATAAGAGAGTGTTCGCATTCTGTCAAGCCGTAACTTAGCTTCAAAAATGGTTACCTCTACTAAAGTCTTATCTATAAGACTAACAGTATTTACACAAACTATACAAATGCCTATACTGAAAGCAATTGTTTTATATCTATTATTAGCTTAACGGGAGTTAACAGGAGCCACTATAATGAATAGCACACCATCTGCCAATAGATTGCATATAGGATTTTTTGGGCGTAGAAACGCCGGCAAGTCCAGTGTTGTAAACGCTGTCACTGATCAGGATCTGGCCGTTGTGTCAGCGCGTAAAGGTACAACGACTGACCCGGTTAGCAAGGCCATGGAATTACTACCTCTAGGTCCTGTAGTGATAATTGATACTCCGGGCTATGATGATGACGATGAAACTCTTGGTAAACAGCGGGTTGCCAGGGCTAGAAAAATTCTTAACAAAACAGATATAGCTGTTTTGGTTATCGATGCCCGCTTAGGACTTGATGATATTGATCGTGAGTTGATCAATATTTTTGAGGAGAAGAGAATCCCTTATTTAATTGCCTATAACAAATCTGATCTGCTCTCCGAAGTCCCACCGGATACGGAGATAGAATCATATGTCAGTGCCAAAACGGGCTATGGAATTTATGAATTAAAAGAGCGCATTGGCAGACAAGCGCCAAAAAAAATCGAGCGCAAATTAATCCAAGATTATCTCCAGCCCGGAGACGTGGTGATACTGGTGACTCCAATTGACGATTCGGCGCCTAAAGGTAGGATAATTCTGCCACAACAACAGGTTATCAGGGATATTCTGGACGCGAAGGCCATCTCTGTTGTCGCTCAAGAGACCGAGTTAAAAGATATTTTTAGCAAACTTAAAGAAGAGCCGAAAATGGTTATTACTGACAGTAAGGTTTTCGGGGAAGTCGCGAAAATTGTTCCGGAAGAAATCCCTTTGACTTCATTTTCTATTGTGCTAGCCAGAGTGAAAGGCTTCTTAGAGACCGCGGCTAAGGGATTAGCCGATCTCAAGAAGCTTAGGGATGGAGATACTATCCTGATTTCAGAAGGTTGTACTCATCACCGCCGGCACGACGACATTGGCACTGTGAGGATCCCGGTCTGGTTGCGGCAGTTCACCGCTAGCGATATTAATATAAAAACTTTTTCCGGAACTGAATATCCGGAAGACCTATCGTCCTATGGAGCTGTGGTGCATTGCGGAGCTTGTATGCTGACAGAGCGTGAGATACAGTACAGAATGAAATGCGCGGTTGAGCAAGGTGTTCCTTTCACCAATTACGGTCTCATTATTGCTTATGCCGAGGGCATACTGAAAAGGAGTTTGGGTCTATTTCCTGATTTGCAAAAATATGTCTTTGACTAGCTTCTAATCTCGACAATTTCACCGCTGGACTTCAGGATAGATCGGGCAGGAACATATCCCCTCACAGAAGTCAGCGGATAAATTCTGCTACCCGGTCCGATAACTGATCCCGGATTCAAGACAGTGTTGCAACCTATCTCTACCCTGTCCCCGATCATCGCTCCCATTTTTCGTAGATCAGTGCTCACTCTCCCCTTAGCGGTTTTAATCTCTACATTTGTTTTGTCTGATTTGATATTTGAGGTAATGACTCCTGCTCCTAAATGCGCTCCCGAACCCAGTATAGAATCACCGATATAATTGAAATGCGGAGCTTGGACACTAGCTATAAGTAGAGAGTTTTTAAGTTCGGTAGAATTACCGACAACACATTCTGTACCGATCAAAACATTGTTACGTAAAAAAGCGCCATGTCTAATTTCCGTTCCCGGCCCGATGATAATATTGTGCCCCAAGAACGCGGAATCAGCCACAAGGGCAGATTTAGCGATCCATACATTGTTTGGCCTTTTTTCATATTCCGTGTCAGGTAGCTTGTTGCCGAGAACAATAATAAAGTTCTCGATCTCTTTAAGAACTTGCCAGGGATACTCACAATTTTCCAGCAGTTCCCCCGCTAGTCCATAGCCCTGCGGAAACAAGGCTTTGGTGCTCATATCTATATTTATCATTATTTTCTCCACTAATCTTGTTACAATACCTTGAGCGTCTATATCGTCTCAACAGAGACAAATCATACTCTTCATATCTTAAACTATAAAGCAGAATCCGTTGTAAGGCCCCGCAGACACATTGCGCCTACGGGGCCAGTGGTCGAGGTGAAGGGACTCGAACCCCCGACATCTTGCTCCCAAAGCAAGCGCGCTACCAGCTGCGCTACACCTCGAAACATCGCTATTCTAACCATATATTAAGTATTATGTCAATTTATTACTTTTGATTATTACGAGAAGAAAAGTTCAATTATCATTAATTGCCATTTTAGTAATCTCCCTGATCTCAAGTTCGATGTTGGCGTTAAGATGATCCATAGCTAGTTTAAAGCTGGGATTGATTTCTTTATTTTCCGCATATAGAGGGGCGCGGAGTTTATAACGAGAACGTTTTACCGGATGATCAAATTCCAGTTGTAAAGCATGTAAAGCCAGAGTTGGAACTCTTTCATCTAACGGAGAGACCATGCCATATCGCCTATCGCCCAGCAATGGAAGACGGCGGGATTGAAATTGGATACGAATCTGATGGGGTCGTCCCGTGATTAATTGCACCAGTAGCAAAGACAAGGGAAAACCATATTTCTTATATGTAGATAACACACGATATTTCAAGACTGCCTCATTTCCCCGCTCAGCCGTAGTCACATAATATCTGCCACCTCTTCTTTCACGAGACAGATAGTCACGAAGCAAACCGGAGTTTTCAGTTGGTCTGCCATTGACAAGAGCCAGATAATATTTACCAATTTGATTATCTCGAAAGGCTTCTGCCATCCTGCCGGCGGCTTTTGAAGTCAAAGCGAAGACCATAATTCCACTAGCGGGTTGATCAAGACGATGCAGCAAGCCCAACCACACATTGCCCGGCTTATTTCTGCTTATAGCTATGTAATCTTTTATTAAACTGACCATATCAGGTCGCCCGGTAATATCTGCCTGAGATAATATGCCCGGTTCTTTAACAGCCGCCAGAATATGGTTGTCTTCGTATATTATGAGTGGCGTGTCAGGCTCTTTCTTCTCTATCATATTGAGTACAATTATACAGTATAATGTTAGTCACCAGGAGGATAAGCCATGACACCGCATATATTAATCTGTGATGATGATCCGATCGTACATGAATCTTTAATTATTTATCTGAATGCTGAGAACTATACTCATGCTTCAGCATATGATGGACTGGAATCACTTAAACTGTGGGAAAGTGAGAAACCGGATCTAATTATTTTAGACCTTATGATGCCGAAAATGTCCGGAACGGATGTTTGCCGTGAAATAAGGAAAAAATCTAATGTCCCCGTGATTATGCTTACAGCCAGAGGCGAAGAAATTGATCGCGTGTTAGGACTTGAGTTAGGGGCTGACGATTATATAGTCAAGCCTTTCAGCCCACGCGAAGTTATCGCCAGAATCAAGGCGGTTTTGCGCAGGTATCGTGACAACGATCCTAACGACAACTCGATTCTAAGATTTGAGGGCCTAGAAATAAGCCTGGACAACTATCAGGTTAAGGTCAAAGGTGAAAATGTCGCCTTCACGCCTAAGGAAGTAGAAATACTGTATCTTTTGGCCTCTCATGCCGGTCAAGTTATGGATCGAGAACAAATCTTGTCTAAAGTATGGGGTTACGACTATTTTGGCGATACCAGAACGGTCGACACCCATATCAAACGCATCCGACAAAAGATCGATACAGAAGATGCCAAGTACGGCCTGATTACAGTATATGGTGTAGGATATAAATTTGAAGCTAAAAAATGAGAAATAGTTTCTTAGTACGCAGATTTTTCATCTTACTGGTAGTAGCAGTTATACTTTGGACTGCGCTTACGGCGGTCTTTTACTCTTTCATCGCGCAGCCTGTTTTCGCGCGGATCAAAGTAAAAGAAATTACACCTCGCATTAAGGTTATCTCTCAACGAGTCGCGGGCTCTACCGACTATGATAGATTTGTTACCGATACAGTATCAATGTCTTATTCCCTCTTTGGCAACTGGATATTTTTGGTCGACTCCCAAGGAATAAAATTACATACGGATTTACAATTAGAATCTGAAGACACTGAAGATAAATTGCTACAAAATGTTCATGACTCACATATGCTTCTGATAAGTTCGGAAGAAGAAGTAATGTCTAAGATTGAACGCATCTCCGGCATCAAAGGTTCTCTCATTTTTGTCTCAGTGCCAATACAAGTTGCAGATCAACGCTATGGCTCCGTAGTTGCCGTCCAGCCGATGCAAGAGATGAATGCCAGTATCCTCAGCCTTAACATGGCTTTGCTTATCTCTTCCCTGGTTGTGTTGTTGATCATGACGGTACCGGTCCTGATCGCGGCTTTCCGGATTGTCAGGCCGCTGCAGTCAATTCGTAAAGTTGCCCTTGCCATCTCGGGTGGAGATTTTACGCAAAGAGCTGTCGAAGACGAAGAGGGTGAGATTGGTGACCTTGGTCGCGCCATGAATGAATTATCTTCGCAACTGTCCCATACTTTCTCAGAACTGCGTGTCGAGCGGAATCGTCTGCGCCAGATCTTAGACGGAATTCAGGAAGGTATAATAGCAGTAGACCGCGGAGGGATTGTCACCCACTCAAATACAGCTGTTTGGGATGTCTTTGGTATCAAGGGGCCTGATCTCAAGGGTCTGACTCCGGATGAGTTCTTACGCACGTCACGACTAGATAATTTCTTTAGTCAAGCCATGTTAAGTCGCAAAATTGTACATGTTGTTATTTCTAAAGACCATCGTCAGATAGATTGCATCATTACACCGCTGGAGACAGGACAACATTTAATTGATGGCGCTGTTGGCCTTTTCCGAGATGTTACGGAAGCTGAACGTCTGGAGATGACCAGGCGTGACTATGTAGCCAATATTTCTCATGAACTGCGCACTCCCCTAACCGCGATGCGCGGACTACTGGAACCTCTAAGCGAAGGCATGGTAAAGTCCGAGCAAGATCGTCAGCGTTATTACGACATCTTGATGCGAGAGACACGTAGATTGTCACGATTAATAAATGATATGTTGGAACTCTCCAGAATCCAAGCCGAAGAAGTTGAGATTGAACAACAAGCTTTTAGCATTGATCGCATGCTGTCAGATCTTATCTTCAGATTCAAAGTGACTGCTGAAGAAAATAATATTACTCTCACTCTGGAAAATGAAAAGCCTTTACCTGAAATACCACAAGTATGGGGTAATCCTGACCGTGTGGAACAAATACTGGTTATTCTGCTTGATAACGCTATTAAATACACTCCTGACGGAGGCGACATCGTTGTCAAAGTTGCCCATCAAGAGCAAAAGTTGGGAATTACAGTGCACAATTCCGGACCCGGCATCAAGGCGGAAGACATTGACCATGTCTTTGATAGATTTTTTAAAGCTGACCGCTCCCATACACAGCCCGGGACCGGCCTAGGTCTTTCCATCGCTAAAGAACTCGCGAATATTATGGGTCATGAGCTGGATGTTCATAGTGAGCCGGGACAGGGCGCTGATTTTATATTACTAATACCTTATGCCAATTTAGTGCGATCAAATGACGAGGAGCTCAAAGAAGTCTTCTCGGCTCTGCCGACAGAAGATCAGACCGGAGAAGATGATCAAGTCACTATTGACGAAGGCGCTAATCAGTTGGATGTGGATACTGAGAATGGGAAAGCGGCAGAACGGGACTCTACCGGAAAATCTGAAAAAGAGAAAAAAGAGACAGCGGCGGTAAAAAAAGCTAAACGCTCAATATTTAGATCACTGCAGGCTAAAAATAAGGAAAAAGAAAGTGACAAAGATACGGATTAATCGTTATATCTCATCATCAGGCTACTGTAGCAGGCGCCAGGCCGACAAATTGATAAAAGAGGGAAAAGTTCGCTTGAACGGCGATATTGCCCAATTGGGCGATCAGGTAGGTTTAAACGACACTGTAACAATTGGCAATAAGGTCATCTCCCCTGTCCAAGAATCCGAGCTGGTCTACCTGGCCTTTAATAAACCTACAGAGATAACTTGTACGACCGATCCGCGCAGAAAAGATAATATTATTGACTTCATAGGTTATCCGGAACGTATCTTTCCGATCGGACGCTTAGACAGAATGTCGGAAGGTCTAATTTTACTAACCAATGATGGAGCCACCGTGAATCCAATTTTACGCGCAGAAAACAAGAATGAGAAAGAATACGAAGTTACCGTTGATCGAGAAATCAGCGACAAAGATCTCATGTTACTGCAAAATGGTCTCCCGATATTGGGTCAGATTACTAATTTCAGCAAAGTAAAACGTATAGGTAAAAACAAGTTTCGGATAATCCTGACACAAGGGTTAAATAGACAAATCAGACGCATGTGTGAATATCTGGGCTATCAGGTAGTCGCTTTAAAGCGAGTTCGCATCATGCATATTGCCCTCGGTAATTTACCTTTAGGTACATGGCGTTATCTGTCGGACAAAGAAATAGCGGAATTAAAGCGGTTGACCGGTCAGGAGTAATTAACTAGACATCTTCCACTCGAAAAGAAAGTACAATCTCCTCCACTTCAGGCTGTAATTGCACCAGTTCAACTCCGGCTGCTGAGAGCATGCGTTTAGAGGCGATTACTATCTCGGTCTCGCTGTATTTGTCAGAAAGATACATGACTTTTTTAATTCCGGATTGAATAATCGCCTTCGCGCATTCATTGCAAGGAAACAGCGGCACATAAATGCGACAACCCTGCAGATCACGTCCGGAAGCGTTGAGAATCGCGTTCAGCTCCGCGTGGCAGACATAAGGATATTTTGTTTCTAAGGTCTCCCCTTCTCTATTCCAGGGGAATACATCATCACTGCAACCGAAGGGCATACCGTTATAGCCAATACTGACTATTTTGTTCTGGGGCGAGACGATACATGCCCCCACTTGTGTGCCGGGATCTTTACTGCGCCTGGCAGCCAGCAAAGCGATACCCAAGAAATAGTCATCCCACGAAATATAATCCTCTCTTTTCACAAACCCGCCTCCAATCTATTAGTTT
Organism: Clostridiaceae bacterium; assembly: GCA_012839385.1. Classification (GTDB taxonomy): domain Bacteria; phylum Bacillota; class Clostridia; order Saccharofermentanales; family DTU023; genus UBA1046. Next base: position 14,609 of record DUNL01000236.1, on the reverse strand, counting down.
AGTCAAGATGAGTTCTTTCCAGACCGTGCATAATGCAATAAGTGTAGACATCAACTGGCTTGTCTTGGCAAGTAAACTCTATCTCGGAATCATCCGCCTCTAAGAAGTGGATCTGATATCTGTTAGCTTGTACAATCACAATCCATTCAAGTGAGCATTGCCGCTCCCCGTCTGTTGAGTCAGTGTCAAGAGTTATCTTGAGGCCACGATCAGTTCTTTCTATTGCCTTAATAGCGTTATTATCATCTGATCTTGCCTCAGCCTGTAAAAGTTCCATCGGCTCATCGCAACAAATCATTTCACCAATGCCTTCACTCAACATGACAACAAGATTGCCACAAGCACTGCAGAAGAAGAATTTTATTTCTTTCATACTACTCTCCTTATCCGGTAAGATTTTGTCATCGGAATTAATCTTTTTATCTTGATCTCGTAATTTAGCCGAGACCGCGACGGATTTGTCCGTTGGCGAGTCCTCGCTAGCTGCCTTACGCTTTCTTATAACCATTCGAATCAACTGAATCAAAGCAATTATTAGTAAAACCGCTATGGCGACTAAAGTAACAAGTAAGCCTTCGTCAAAGCCATAAGGTAGGAAACGCATTTCAATCTTATGCTCTCCGGGCTCTAGAGATAGGGCCATAAGAGAATCTTGTACAGTCTCGATCTCCTGTACTTTGCCATCTACCCGGGCAGTCCAGCCTCTATCATTAGGAACTGTCAGCAGTAGAAGTCCAGCTTCCGGCATATCTATTTTTCCTTTAAAATATGACGAGGAGAAATAATCCAGCTCCAATTGGGTCTCCCGCAGACTGTCAACACTAGTGGTAAAAGCTTCTCGATCCAATCTGGCGGCATATAGTTCAAATTCACCTGAACCTTCTGACTTTGAGCTGAGATTAATTTTTATATTGGCAATTTGCCCGGCTTCTAAATAGCCTACTTCAGCAATGCCTATCCCCCGTGAGGAAAAATCAAATGATTTCTCATCAACGCTGATTTTACCTGAAGAAGTTTGGTGTCCCCTCATGTCGAAAGCTAAATTATAAGTGCCGTTTTGTTCGGCCAGTAAAGTGAAATTTAAAGTCGCCTCACTATCTTCAGCATCTTTCTCAAAACTGAAGACGGTATCGGTATCATCATATGGATAGAAGGTAGCCTGACTTGAGATACCGGCCTCTAAGGGGACAGGGATAAATACATCAGTAAAGTTAGGATCCATGCTTTTAAGTAATCTGTTCTGATTCTCCAAAGGATTTTCTCCCTCGCTGTCATAGTGAAGGAGATCTGAAGATACTTTATAGCCTAGATTTAAAGCATAGGGATTTTCCAGAGCATGAACCTCCTCATTGGATAATACAAGGTGGCGAGTATTCTCCCTCCAGTAATCATGATTACGCAAAATAAGATAACGGATCCCGAACAAGCTGTCGAGGACAATATTTGAACCGTCATATTTATAACTATTAATCCCGTTACTGAAACAACCAATATCCTTAAACAATTTTACCGGCTTCTCCGGCGAGGTAGAGGCGAAGAGAGTTAGCCCCCTTAAGCCATAAAGAAAAGTATCATTAGACGTTTTGGCGGGATAGACCTCACTACGATAAAACAAACTATCTTCAGCGAATTCATCTACCTGCGCTACAGCTGCTCTGATAGAGTCCGCCTGAGGTCCGCAGGCATAGCCTTCCCTGCTGCCGAAGTATTCATTTTTATCAAGATAATAGAGACCTATACTGGTAGAAAAAGCTATCTCAATAATCATAATAGAGAGCAATAAAAGCGTGACGGGTCTTTGATGTTTGTTTATATTTAACAATCTGATAAATACTATGGCATAAACCAGAATAAATAAGACACTAAACAAAGTACTAAAATCGGAAGTAACATTTTCACCAACTTTTTCCACCATAATAATTAGAGCAATCACAGTAAAAGCGAAGCTGAATATGGTTTCCCTACTTAACTGTCTTATACCCGGTAAAGCCTCGTAGGTAAAAGTCAAGAGAATAAAGATATAGATAAAGGAATTCCTATAAGGCAACTGATTGGGATAGTGAAAGCCATGCCAGACAAAATTAAGAAAATTGGTGCTGAAACTTAGAACCATGAAGGCAATAACAGTGAAGCTTATAATTCTATCTCTGAGTTTAACCTTTGTATTTAATAAGGCAACCGGTAAAAGTAGCAGCACAAAGATACCGGCGTATAAATTGGGGAAACCACTACGAACAGTAGGCTCAACAAGCATTAAATGCTGACCGAAATAATCAAATAATGTCGCGACCTTCTCGATTCCGGTTGGAAAACTGTCATTGGCAGCGGAGGTTACCTGCAGAGCCAGATAGGTGGGCCATAGCAGAAACGCTGAGAGTCCAATCCCTAAACCGGTAAAAAACAAGGTTTTTATAGTGGTCACTAATTTTATAACAGGTTTGTTTTCCGGGCTGAAGCGTAATAAAAACGGGAAATACAAGATCAGGACCATGAGACATACGAACCAGGCCATATAGAAGTTCACAAACATCAGGTAGCCTAAGCTCAAAGTGTAGAGCCAGAATTTCTTATCTCTGATCAAAGAAACTAGACCCAGCATTACCAGTGGAGCCACATAAAGAGAGTCCAGCCACATGATATTCCAACTGTAAGCGATTACATATGAAGAAATAGCATATACGGTCGAGAAGCCAACGGCTAACGGGCCGTGTTTTTGAAAGGTTTTTCTCAGGAAAATATTAAAGGTAAAGCCGGCCAGAGAAAGTTTGATTAAGGTTAGAAACAAAACACCCTCGGTCAAAAAGGATGCGGGAAATAATAAGAGGATCAGGTTAAGGGGGCTGGCGAGATAATAGGCAAGCAGCGCGTAAAAGTTAACTCCCAATCCACCGGCAAAACTGTAAAATAGACTATCGCCACTAAGTAATTTAGAACGTAGTTCAGATAAGAAAGGCGCGTATTGATGGAAAAGATCTACTGTCAATAAATGCTTGTCTCCAAAGGGGAAAATACCGCGGGTAGCGTAACCGATTGAGAGAATGAGAAAGGGTAGCAAAAAAGCCATCACAGCATAGCTACGATCTGCCCGTCGAGCCAAGTTATATTTTGAATTTAACCTCGGTTCAGGCATAGCCCCTCCTCAATATAATTTTATTAAGTATAACATGTAAGATATTTCACAGAAATAAAAAAGCGACTACAGTTTGCAGTCGCTTCTTAATAATTTTTCGACTCGCGTTAAAAAAACTTTTTCTTACTTTTCTTGCTCTTCTTTTTCTTACTGGACTTTTTCTTTTTAAGTATACTGTTAATCTTTTTAATGGCATTAACAGCGGCTACAACCTTCTGAACACTACTCGTACCGGACTTACTTTTAGATTTTTTGTGGAAGAAGGATTGAACCGAATCAAGAATACCTACCGCCGCCGTACTCACTGTATCAACAACATTGGCAGCCGCTCCGGTCACAACCTCAACGTCTTCAATAATGCCCGGTACAGATTCTCCGGCTTGATCTGTTATAAACGAAGCGTCTTCCAGCACCGCGTCAACTTTTTCTACCAGATCCGGTAATTGTTCAACTATTTTATTAATATCTTCTCTGTTTTCCTTCAATAGCAACTTTGTCTCACTCAGATTCTGCGCGGCCTTGAATAGTACGGTAGCCAAGGCTATTAGAGCCGCGGCTCCACTTAAGATCAGGATTGCGAGCAGTAAATCCGTCAAGTCTATTGTTACAGCCAAATATAATGGGTACTGCATACTAGTCTCCTAAATCAATCATCAAACGAACACTATAAAACAAGTACAGCAACTATGCTTTGGCTTTAGTTGCCGTCTTCTCATCAACTTCCTCAACTGCTTCAGCAACTTCTTCGGCGACTTCTTCAGCGGCAGCAAAATTTTTCTCTAATTTAGATTTTACTTCCTCAAATTTGGTTTTCGCGACTTCAGCTGTTTTTTCACTTAGATCACGGGCCTTCTCTAACCCAACTTCAAGACCTGCCTTGAGCTCAGCTCTTGTCTCTTCACCGGATTGGGGAGCTAGGAGCAAAGCGGCTACACCACCAAGAATAATGCCACCCAAGAGTCCCAGCATTGTGCCTTTGCAGACATTTGATTTGTCCGTTACTCCGAAATAATCTTTTAATCCTCTAGTCATATAATTACCTCTCAATCTATCGATTCGCGCTTATAAAATAGCGCCATGCGATGACAAAAATTCCTTATCATCTGTGCTAATTTCAATTTGCCAGCTGATTTGGCGTATTACAAAAATCAGTCATCTAAATCAGGACAAGAAAATTAGCTGTATACTACATGATACACGAATTAATTAGTCTTGTCCTCTTAAAAAACAAATTTATTAATCTTGTAACTTGGTCCAGGAAAAATCATTGATCTGAACTTCATTGCGGTTACCGGCACAGCTCTCCGTGTGCCCGATAATTCTGGCTTCTAGATTAAAACTCGCTGCAATCTCAATCAGGGCGCTTGATATCTGTGGCCGGCAATATAGCTCAATCCGGTGTCCCATATTGAAGATTTGGTACATCTCTTTTGCTTCAACCTCGCCAGTGTCTAAGATGGCCTTGAATAAAGGCGGAATAGGAAACAGATTGTTCTTGACATAACGAATTCCCCGGCTGAAATCTATACATTTTACTTGACCGCCACCAGTACAGTGGATTATGGCTCGGATATCTTCGCGATGCTGGTCTAGCATTGCGATAACGGGTGGCAAATAAGATCTGGTCGGCGACAACAAAGCCTGTCCTATGCTGAGATTGGATCCGGGTAGCTGATCTTCGAGACGGTACGACCCCACATATACTTTGTCTTCAGGGACAGTTTCAGAGTAAGATTCGGGATATTGCTTAGCGTAGCTATGGTCCAGCAACAAATGTCTGGCGGCCGTAAGCCCATTAGAGGATATGCCTGAATTTTCATGCTTCTCATAAGTCGTTTGACCTGTTGAGGCCAGTCCTACAATATCGAGACCGGGAATTATATTGGCGCTATTTATGACTCGGTTACGCGGCAGACGAGTCATTAAGGTGCAATCACAGATAACTGTCCTCACTAAGTCGCCAACATCAGCAGTCTCACCCCCGGTCATAATTATTTCAACACCATAATCAGCAAAATTAGCGATGACCTCATCGTATCCGCTTATAATCTCTTTGAGAATTTGACCGGGTATACGATGCGCGTTGCGACCTATTGTGTTGGACAGAAAAAAAGGACCGATCGCGCCAATAGCTACAAGATCATCAGTATTCATGACTAATGAATCTTGGGCAATACCCCTAAACCATGAGGGATCACTTGTCTCGGAATACATTAGGTAAGCCAAGGACGATTTGGTACCGGCGCCGTCAGCGTGAAAGGCGGCGCACCATTCGGGATCTCCGGCCGGGTCTTCTATAATCTTACAAAAAGAACCGGGAAACAGACCTTGATCTTGCTTAGATACGGCAGCTTTAACATCATCTTTAGTCGGAGATACACCCCGAGACAAATACGCTTCAGCAGTCACCATTCGCCTCCCAATAAGTGAGTATACCTATAAGCCGGGTTCTGTCGAGGACAGTCATCTATCTTGGCTCTCTGTCTCCAGAAAGCTCCAGCCACCTCCCGGGGATTGCGGATCTCCATTATCCCCCCACGGTGTTGCTCCAGGCGGGGTTTACAAGGCCAGCCAGTTACCAGACTGCCGGTGAGCTCTTACCTCACCCTTTCACCCTTACCTTTTCAGGCGGTATCCTTTCTGTTGCACTTTCCTTAAGGTCACCCTTACCGGGAGTTACCCAGCGCCACGATCCTGGGAGCCCGGACTTTCCTCCACACTGAGCTTTCGCGATAGTGCGGCGACTGTCCAGTATACTCAAACTTTCATTTATTATACTTTATGACTCTAAGCTGGCAAAATGATTGTTACCGCCCCTTATTCTCGCCAGCATTTGTTCAATATAAGATGATATCTCTTTATCGGCGGAAGACGGATTAATCATCTTAGCTCTATATCTTAATTCACGGCGCAAATACTTTATCTCCGTTTCGTTAGGAACCCGGTATTGCCATTTCTTTAATAGTATGGGACCAAGCGCCAATTCTAAAGTGGATAGTATGTATTCTGAGCGCCGGCTCAAAACCGATACTATGACGTATAAATAACCTTTAACATTGACAATATCTTCCGTTTGGAATTGCCAACCGTTATTTTGAAAGAATTGTCTGACCATAATCAGGTCGCTTTGAGGTTGGACCACGATCTTAATATCCTCAGGCAACGGTAAACTGTCCTCAAGAATAGAAATGATTTCTTTGCCACCTAGCCCGGCCAGTATAAGAGCGTCTCCCGCGATTACGTTAACATGTTCCAAACCGTTACCGTAAATTAATTCTATCTTCCCTTCCAGGCCGGCCTCTTCAATATTTCTTCTGGCCCGTAAAATAGCATTTTTACTCCTGTCAATAGCAATGATATTATTACAATCAGCCTGACGAGCTAAAGCCAGTGGCAAAAAAGCGTGATCCGTTCCGATATCAATTATCCTGCGATAGTCTCTTACAGCGTCTAAGAGATACTGCAGTCTGTTATCTAATTTTTCAGAAGCAAAATTTCTAGTCAAGATACTCTTTCAACTTTTTACTACGACTGGGATGCCTCATTTTCCTAAGAGCTTTAGCCTCAATTTGTCTTATTCTTTCCCGCGTAACATTAAATTCTTTACCGACTTCCTCAAGAGTGCGTTGTCTTCCGTCATCCAAGCCGAAACGAAGACGCAGTACTTTTTCTTCACGTGGCGTAAGTCCTTTCAAGACCTCCAGCAACTGCTCTTTTAATAATGTAAAAGCGGCTTGGTCTGCCGGTGAAGGCGCGTCATCATCAGGAATAAAGTCACCCAGATGGCTGTCCTCTTCTTCGCCGATTGGCTTCTCCAAGGATACCGGCTCTTGAGATTTTTTCATAATTTCGCGCACTTTCTCCGGAGTTATATCCATTTCATTAGCGATTTCTTCCACTTCCGGTTCCCTGCCCAGTTCTTGTAATAATTGGCGTTGAAAGCGGATCAGTTTATTTATGGTCTCCACCATATGTACAGGGATTCTGATGGTTCGCGCCTGATCAGCGATGGCTCTTGTGATCGCTTGTCTAATCCACCAGGTGGCATAGGTGCTGAATTTAAAGCCCTTTGTATAATCAAATTTGTCTACCGCTTTAATGAGCCCTAGATTTCCTTCCTGAATGAGGTCAAGAAATTGCATACCGCGTCCCGTGTATCTTTTCGCTATGCTAACCACTAGGCGCAAATTGGCTTCTGTAAGATGTTGCTTGGCATCTTCATCCCCGGCTTCCATACGGATTGCCAGTTCCCGCTCTTCCTCAGCAGTTAGCAGATCCACTTTACCTATTTCTTTAAGATACATACGCACAGGATCATCAACCAGCATAGAATCATTAAAAGCCTCGGCCTTTTTATTACGATCGCGTTCACGCTCGGCTTCTTCCTTCTCATCAATAACTTCTATGCCCGCGCGTTCCAAGCCGTCTATGATTTCATCTAGACGATCCTCCTCGAATCTAATTTGCTCTAAATAATTTAAAACTTCATCTTGCTTAAGGGTCTTTTTATTTGCTCTGCCTTTAATAATCAAAGGCCGTAATACCGACATATCAAGATCAGACATAGGTACATCTTCAAAGAGATCATCACGATCATCAATCTCTTCCTCATCTAGTCTATAAAGATCGCTATCTATATCGTCTTCATTATCTTCATCTATATCGTCAAACATATCGGCATCTATTTCTTCATCTTCACCGGCCTCAAATTCATCAATAGATTTGTTGTCAGAAAGGCTGTTTTCATCTTCATCATAGACATCATCAACTTCGCTCGTCACCTTCTCAGCGGTTGAGGAGCCCTTTTTAGCTGTTGCTTTTGTCTTTGTTTGCTCGCCGTCTTTTGCCACAGCTTTCTTTGTGGTTTTATTCTTGGTAGCGGTTTTACCGGTTGTCGCTACTTTAGAGGCAGTTTTCTTTGTTGTAGTTACTTTCTCAGCCGGCGCTGTTTTTTTAGTTGTAGCTTTCTCCTTAACTACTTTTTTCTTAGCCGCCACAGCCTTCTCGGCTGGTATTTTTTTATCTGTATCGCTCATCTGATTCTCCTTAATTTCCATATATTATTTAATATATTTTTTGCTTCCAGGCAATGCCCTCTTTTTGTTTTTCCTTATATTCGGTTAAATATTTTGCCCGTAAGGCTTGATCTGTAGTGTTTCTCGCTCTCGTGAGCAAATCTTGTCCTTCTCTTTCTAAGCGTCTTGTTCTTAGGCGATGGAAAAGCTTCCTAATGGCCTCTTTTCTCTGGCTTACGCTAGTTAGCTCAGCAGAATTAATACTTGCCGCCATAAATTTATGTAAAAAATCAGGGTCATCGGCACTTACTTCTTCAACCAAGCTTGGCAAATTTGCCGTAGAAAAACTGTTGTCTTGACTGGCCTCGATTAACTTGTTGGCTATCTCACGTAGATAGCCTTCGCTAAAATCGTTCGCTTCAATGGCAAAATTCAGTTCTCTTAGTAAATCATTATATTCACTCATCAGCAAGATCAAACTAATTTCATCTGTTTGGCACTCCGCATTTGACTTTGCTTTGCTTCGCTCCGCTGGCGTATTATCTCTATCTCTATACCGGCCTGAGTTTTTATCCTTAGAGACATTTTGTTGCCTAGCGATTTCTGTCAAGACTGCTTGGGTTGTGGTACCTATTTGCTCAGCTACTTTTGTCGCGTAAATCTCGCGCAAGATCGCGTTTTGTTCTCGGGCCAATAGAGTACAGGCTCGACTCTGATAATTTGTTATCTGAAGACTACCGTCATCTGCTAGAGAGTCTTGGCGAATCATCTCTAGTTCAAAAGCTAGCGGTTCCATAGTTGTGTCCAATAAAGCTCGAAATCGGGTTGGACCATAGGCTCGAATATAGTCATCGGGATCCTTATCTTCCGGAACCAGCAGTACTTCAACATTAACGCCTACTTTCTCTAATAGTGAGGCCGCTTTTAAAGTCGCGTTTCTCCCGGCCCGGTCAGCGTCAAAGCATGTAATAACGCGGTCGGTCTGACGTTTAAGTAGATTGGCCTGCCCTGAAGTTAGAGCTGTTCCCAGCGTGGCAACCGCGTAATCAATTCCGGCCAAATAGAGACTGACCACATCAAAATAGCCTTCGACAATAATAATTTTGTCTGACTTACTTGACTTGGCAAAGTTAAGACCATACAAATGTCTGCCTTTGCTGTAGAGGGCGGTTTCGTTGGTATTAAGATATTTAGGACCCGAATCTTCCAAAGCGCGACCGCCGAAGGCGATTAAGTTATTCTGACGATCAAAGATAGGAAAGATAATCCGATTGCGAAAAAAGTCAATCAGATTGTCTTGTTTGCTACGAGTAGCTAAGCCTGATTTAAGCAGTTCTTCTTGAGCATAGCCCTTATTTTGCAGATGTTGACAGAGGCGATCCCATGTAGCGGGAGCATATCCTAGGCCAAACCTTCTGGCTATGTTTTCTTCAATTCCTCTGTTCTTAAGATAGGATCTGGCCTTTATGCCCTCGTCATTAACCAAATTTGTATAATAGAATCTGGCGGCATCTAGCATGATGGCAAGTAGCCTTTTGCGCTCCTGTTGTCTTTTCTGCAGATAGGGGTCCTCGGATTCAGGAATGTCTACATCTACCCTCTTTCCCAGGAAGCGTACCGCCTCAGGGAATGATAGTTGTTCAATTTCCTGTATGAATTTTATGGCATTTCCGCCTTTGTGACACCCGAAACAATAAAATATCTGTTTTCTAGGGGCGACGCTGAAAGACGGAGTGTCTTCGTCATGAAAGGGGCAAAGTCCAAACAAATTGGCCGCGCTCTTCTTATCAAGAGAGACATATGAAGACACCAGATCAACAATATCTGTTCTCGCCAATATTTCATTAATGACACTATCGGGAATCAAGCCTGCTCAAATCCAATCCTTCTCTTAGTCAAACTATTGTTCACTATTAGATTCGTTAAGAGTCGGTTTTTTCCCTCTTTTTCTCATTTTTTCTCTATAAGCGAGCCATAGGGCACATTCCAATCGTTTTTTAAGTAAACGACAACTGATTTCATTGACCCCGGATAGGCTTTGATTGGTGTGTAATATATCAGCGGCGCAACCTCCTCCGCAATGATATCGCGCCCAACAGTTGAGGCAGGACTCTTGGTCGGCAAGCAGAAATCTTTGGAACTTGTTTTGTACTGCTTGGTTAAGCGTGATCGGATCATCGTGAACAGAACCCAACAGATACTCTTCTTCTCCGACCAGTTGATGGCAAGGATATATATCGCCATTAGCAGTTACAGCGCAGTATTCAAGTCCTACGCCACAACCTTTGAGCCTCTTATAGAGACAGGGGCCTCCCGCGAGATCAAGGAAAAAATGGAAGAAGTTAATATTGTCACCTCGCTCGCGTAAAGCGTCAATAGCTAGGGCAAGTTTTTCATATTCTTTTTCTATGCCGGGTATATCACTAAGCTCAATACCAAAATAACAGCCGGGAGAAGACAACACAGGCTCCAAGGAAATATTACGGCCTAATTTTGCTAAATGCAGAGCGTCCTCGGCAAAGTCTAAATTGTATTTGGTGAAAGTGCCGCGAATATAATATTCTTGCTCTCCTCTTGTCCTGACAAATTTTTCAATATTAGGCGCGACTTTGTCGTAGGATCCTTGTCCCTGCGCGTCAACCCGTAATCGATCATTTGTTTGCTTACGCCCGTCAAGTGATAAGACAATATTCTTAAAATATTTGTTTAAAAACTCCGCTTTGGTGTCATCTAAGTTAGTAGCGTTGGTAGTCAAGGTAAGACGAATATTCTTATCTTGAGCTTGTCCGGTTTGCCGAGCATAAGACGCCAATTCAGTAACTACCTTCCAGTTCAACAAAGGTTCGCCGCCGAAGAAATCAATATCCAGATTGGTTCTACCCTTTGAGGCTTCAATGAGAAAGTCAATAGCCTTCTTACCGGTAGAAAAACTCATAAGACTTTGTTCCGCGTCACCATAGGTGCCCTCATCCGCGAAACAGTATTTGCATCTCAGATCACAGGCGTGGCTAATGTTAAGGCACATGGCCTTGAGAATTACACCTTCGGGATAGAGTTGCTCGCTACTAAGTTTTTCGCCTTCAGAAAAAAGTTCTCCGGCTTCAACAAGTTCCTCAATTTCCGAGCAGAGCAAATCCAGCTCGCTTCTAGTAAGCTCGGGAGCAAATTCTTCCGGACACTCAGGACAGTGGCCGTTATTGTCTTGCCAGGCGCGGATAAGTGTGAAAGCGGCTACGTCTAATTGATGGAACGCGCCGCTTTCGCTGTCATAAGCAAAGTATTCGTCTCTAAATTGGAAAGTGTGGGTCAAAATCCGCCCTCACCATTCTCACAGGACTGGTTAGCTACTGTACAGGAAGTTTTACAAGCTGACTGACAAGATGTCTGACACTCGCCACAGGCTTTACCGCTTCGCTGTGAAAGTCTGTTTTTGTTTTGAATTGTTTTAATAAATCTCATTTGATCCTCTCTTACTCAAATCTTAAATGATATTATTTATTATCATCTGTACTTTCGTCCGCTTCAGCTTCCAATGATTGCTTGGTCACGCTGGCGATAGCGCTTTTTCTAAAGGTTATCATTGTATTTGCAACACTGGTATAAATTGTTATCTCATCTTCGCTCATACTCGCGATGCGCCCCACAATGCCGCCGATTGTCATGACTGAGTCGCCCACTCTCATAGCGGAGAGCTGTTCTTTTAACTGCTTTTCCTTTTTCTTTTGCGGCCTTATCATCAAAAAATACATAACTACAAAAAGCAGTACAAATGGAAGCAGCATGCTCAGTATGTTACCTGTACCACCCTGGCTATTGAGTGCACTATAATGTAAACTAAAAGTCATCATATACCCTCCAGTATATATTCAGATATGCCAATCATATCATTAAAGGAAAATTGCTGTAAAGGGGGCGAAGTAGCAGGTATACAATTATGAGTTATGCTGACCGGTTATTTATTAAAAACTGTAAAGAGATTCTGGACAATGGTACCAGCAACGAAGGAAAAGTCATCAGGCCGCGCTGGCAAGATGGCGCTCCGGCTTATTCTATTAAGAAGTTTGGCCTTATTAATCGCTATGACTTAAGTGAGGAATTTCCTCTCCTCACCTTGCGACCTATCAACTGGAAAGCCGCCTTGCGGGAGATATTATGGATTTGGCAGAAAAAGTCTAATGTTATCGCTGAGCTAGGAAGTAAGATCTGGGATCAATGGGAGTTGCCCGATGGCACAATTGGTAAAGCCTACGGTTATCAGCTTGGGCAAAAGCATATTTATCCTGAAGGAGAGTTCGATCAGGTAGATAGAGTTTTGTGGGAATTACGTCACACCCCTTCCAGCCGGCGTATGCTAACCAGTCTCTTTAACTTTCAAGATTTGCACGAGATGGCGCTGTATCCTTGTGCCTGGAGCATGACCTTTAATGTTGAGAATGGTAAGCTAAACGCTATTTTGAACCAAAGATCACAAGATATGCTAGCGGCAAACAACTGGAATGTAGTCCAGTACTCCGCTCTGGTTATGATGTTCGCCCAAGTATCCGGACTACAAGCCGGTGAGTTCGTTCATGTGATCGCGGACGCGCATATCTATGACAGACATATCGAAATAGTCGAAGACATTATTTCACGTCCTGCTTTTCCGGCTCCTATATTTAGACTAGATTCGGAAGTTAAAGATTTCTATGACTTTACTATTGATAGTTTCGCGGTCGAAAATTACCGGCATGGAGAGAAAGTCGGTCTTTTCCCTATCGCGGAATAATTAGTCTGAGAGGTAGCCAATATGAAAATTATAGTTGCCTGTGATCGCCACTGGGGTATTGGCAATGAAGGCGATTTATTAGTTCATATCAGTGCCGACTTGAAGCGGTTTAAAGATATAACTGTTAATAATATCGTGGTCTATGGACGTAAAACTTTGGCTACTTTTCCTTCCGCTCTTCCTCTACCGAACCGTATTAACATAATCTTGACTAGAAATGAGGATTTTCCGGCTCAGCCTGCTTATATTGTTAATGGCTTAGCAGAATTATTTTCTATATTAGAAAAGCTAAGGCGTGATTTCGAGAGAAAAGATGTCTATGTTATTGGCGGCTCCAGTGTCTATGAACAGTTGCTTCCTTATTGTGATGAAGTGTTGTTAACTTTGGTTGACGCTGAGTTTGAGGCTGACAGCTATTTCCCCGACCTTGATCAAGCAGTGGATTGGAGCAAGGCGACTGAGAGTCCTTGGCAGGAGGAAAAGGGTCTAAAATTTCGTTATCTCAGCTACCAAAGAAAGACTCAATTAGAAGTCAGAAGACTTGTCTTGACGGATGCATCACCACTGTCAAAACTAGGTTTACCGGGCTTTAGCGGTACTGTCAAGGATGTACGTTCAAAGCTCAGGTCTTGGAATCGAGAAGAAAGCGGTACGGTTCTTTTTTCAGTTCTGGATCATGGGAATCTTATCGGGATCGCTCGCCTGACGCAGCCTGTTCTTAACAGCGATTGGTCCGTCTTAAGTTGGCAAACTACTTATCCCCTTACTGCTTCCAATATTAACGAGCTCACTGCGGCTATCTTTCTCCTACAGCCTCAACTTACGCGCTTAGAGATTATTTCAGCGCGCGAATCAGCTGACTTGAATCGTGTTGAGTTCGGCCTAGGGGCGGCCGCCGGAGGCCACTATCCCGCTTATTTAAAAACAGCGTTACGTCCGGACTACGCAGATTTTGGTCTTGCTTTTATTCCCTTCGCGCGCTTCGGCTATATTTTGCTCAGGGTCCACCCTACTGAGGATAAAGTTCTCGCTCTTGACTTCTGGCGTCACGATGAAGTTTTAGCAGAGGCGGATATATTAGCGACGGCTGAGATATTTGGCCTGGTAGATGCTTTTGGCAAGCCGCGCCCCGTTAAAGAGTCCGGTGAAATTGTCGTCAATAATATTAACTCCCAATTCCTGCGTCTAGTTGCTGACAATATCCGCGACTATTTGCGAGGAGATACGGGGACATTCCCGCTTCAATATGAGTTAACACAGGCTACTGATTTTCAGCGCCGTGTCTGGCAAGAGATTGCGGCTATTCCCTATGGACGGGTTGCAACTTATGAGCAAATCGCCGCCAAGGTCGCGCCCGCGGGTGAGAATCACCTTAATTATGCCCGAGCTGTAGGGCATGCTTGTTCATCTAATCCTCTTCCCTTAATAATTCCTTGCCATAGAGTTATCGGTAAGGATAGAAGCTTGGTCGGTTTCTCAGGAGGCGTCGATATTAAAGATTATCTCTTGAATCTGGAGTTGCAACACGCGCAAAAGATTGGTGGAGACGAAAATAATCAGGCTTAAAACAAGCAAATTCTTATTGTAGATATTTGTAAAGTTGACATAAAGCGCTTAAAACAGTACAATTCCTAGCGTATCGGGGTGTGGCTCAGGTGGTAGAGCGCTTGGTTCGGGACCAAGAGGCCGGAAGTTCAAG
>DUNL01000279.1 GCA_012839385.1 Clostridiaceae bacterium | reverse complement strand
TTCTTCCTCATTATAAACTGGTAATTCTACATCTCCTAATTTCCAACCAGCAGATGGTGCATAAATTTTACGTACTTGGTATTAGGAGATGTAGAATTACCAGTTTATAATGAGGAAGAAGACGTAGTTGTTTTAAGAGGAACTATTGCTTACTCTGATGAAGCTGGAGTTGTAGCCACTAAAGACGAATACGTAGTTAGTGAAAATGGCGAAATCTCAATTAAAAATGGCGAAAAAATGTTTACACAAGTTGTTACTGACTTTACAAAAGTTGGTATTGAAGCAGAAGATGATACAACATTAATTTTCAGATTAACTCAAAAGAAGAGTGCATGGCAAGTTAAAACTCAATTAGCAAGTGCTATTACATCAGTTGTTCACGTTAAGAACTTTAGAGATGGATTAATCGAAGATGGTTCAAGAACTACTTATGGTACTCATGCTAACCAATTAGTTTCATTTGGTGTTTATAGATTAGTTGAGTGGCAAGAAGGAAGCTTCTATATCTTTGAAAGAAACGAAGAACATAGAGATGCTGAAAAATACAGAATTAAGAGAATTCGTTATGATATTATCGCTGATCAAAGCGTTATTGTAAACGAATATAAAGCTGGTAGAGCTGACGTTGCTGGAGTAAGCGGCGACTACTTTGCAACTTATGAAAAGAGTCCACACTTAAAATTAAGTCCAGTTACTACAATATTCCGTTTTGCTTTCGGTAAAGACCGCGGTAAAGATGGAGATCCAGCAAATGATAACCCAATCATTGGATATGAAGAATTTAGAAGAGCTATTTACTTTGCAGTAGATAGAGAAGAATATACAAGTACTGTTAGAAAACCTGGAGACCCAACACACGGTTTCTTAGGGCCAATTTACTTCTCAAGTGAAGAAAACACAGTTGCTTACCGTGATAGCGAACCAGGTAAAGGTGTATTAGCAGACTACTCACCAGAAACTAAAGGCTACGATCAAGCAAAAGCTAGAACGTTATTTGCAGAAGCAGTTGCTAAGGCAGTTGCAGATGACAAATTAACTGAAGGCGAAAAAGTATCAATTGAATTAGTATTATTTGATGCTGAATCTAACCGTAAGATGGCTGAATGGCTGAAAAACCAATTAGAAACTACATTCGGAAATGATAAATTTGAATTAGTTGTTAAAACTGTTGGTGATAAAGAATTAGACGCTGCATGGGATGAAGGAAACTTCGAACTTACATTTGGTGGCTGGCAAGGAATGCAATTTTGGGCACCAGCGATGTTACAAGTTTACTCAAGCGGAAGCGGTAAAGATTATATGTTAGAAGCCGGATTTGAAACGGGTAATGCTGAATTACAAGTTTCACTTCCAAGAGGAAGAGCGGCAGTTCAATCTTGGGTTGATGAAATTAAAGAAATCGCTGAAGAAGAAAGAACAGAATCACAAAGATCATACTTAATTAAATTCGAAGAATTCTTAAGTAAGTTTGGTCAAGATGAAGCAACAGCTGACATCTTAACTGCTACATATGACTATGTATGGGAAGTTGCATACTCTGAAATTCTAGACTTTGAAACATACGAAGGTAGAACAGATGATTCAGACACAATTACAGCTGCATTAGAAGGTGAACTAATGAGACAAATGATCGCAGTTCCACTTTCAACTAGCGTAAATGCTGCAGTTTATTCAGCAAGAGTTAAATTTGATGCACACGCATTCCATGCTCGTATGGGATGGGGCGGATTAAAATATATGAGCCTTGAAGCACCTGCACAATAAGGTTTATTAAACGAGCAAAATAAATAATAAATATATTTAA
>DUNL01000026.1 GCA_012839385.1 Clostridiaceae bacterium | reverse complement strand
TGCATTTTCTTTTATAAATGTTTTATCACTACAACTTTCATACCACTTACCAAAATCACAACGTGTATGCGCTTCGGGTTTTAAATCAATGGAGTTAGGCTTGTGATTTTGGTAAGTGGTATGAAAGTTGTAGTGATAAAACATTTATAAAAGAAAATGCAGCTTTCATATCCCTTGGCGAAACGCATTACAACGTACACCTTAAAGCAAGAAAGCTACTTCAGTGTATTGAAGATAAACTACCTATTCCTATAGAGAAATGGGATCAGTTTGATCTTTATGTAGCTAAAATGCGCACCGAATTTAAGCTTTTACGTGATGAAATCAGTGAAAGAATTAAAAATCAAGATCCTTTAACCGGCGCTAAAAATAGGGCTTCTATGTTGCCGACTTTTCATGAGCATTATGCGTTATTCGAAAGAGACAAACAGGATTGCGCCTTAGCCATGTTAGATCTGGATCATTTCAAACATATCAATGATACTTATGGCCACTCATCTGGTGATAAAGTATTAAGCACTGTGGTTGAGTGTGTGAAAAAACTGCTCCGCCCTTATGATTCAATCTATAGGTATGGTGGGGAGGAATTTCTGCTTTTTATGCCAGATACAAATCTAGAGCAAGCAGAAGTCGTTGCTGAGCGTCTGCGGGTAAGTATTGCAGAGCTGCGCATACCAATTGAACGATTTCAGACTGAAGTACAAGTTACCGCCTCATTTGGCGTTACCGTTTTTACGGAATCTAGAACCGTTGAAGAGTCCATAGATTTAGCCGATGAGGCCATGTATAAAGCAAAGGCGGCGGGCCGCAATAGGGTGATTGCAGAGGTTTAGTTATTCCTATTTCAAGATTTTCATCCCATCACGAGCAATAGATACATAATCAGGAAGGTTTTTTTTTATTTTTTATAAGCCATTCATCCATCTCATGGCCAATATGAGTGAAAAGTAATTGATCTATAGCTAAACCTGCACACATAGCCAATGTGACCTTCTCCCATCTTTAGTACCATCGCTAGGATGAGATTTTTATTATGCCACCTTCGCCACATACTGGGCAGGTGACAGGTAATTTAATGAGCTATATGGCCTAATCGTGTTGTAATGCTGTCGCCATAGCTCTATTTCATAGCGTGCTTCTGTTAAAGTTCTAAACCAATGTTGATTTAAGCACTCATTTCTCAGTTTGCCATTTAAGCTTTCAACGAAGGCATTTTGAGTCGGCTTACCTGGTTGAATAAAGCGTAGTGTTACTTGTTGCTCTTTACTCCATATAAACATGGCTTTACTGGTATATTCTGGACCATTATCGCACACGATAGCAGCTGGTTTAGTTCGTGTTTCAATAAGCTGTGTTAGATAACGCGCTACCTGTGGGCCAGAAATAGATACTGCAACGAGTTGGCCAATTAGCTCTCGACTAAAATCATCGACACATTGAGCACACGAAACCGACGGCCACTAGCTAATTGATCTGAAACGAAGTCCATTGACCAGCGTTGATTGATTGAAGCAGGTAGCTCCATCGGCAGACGAGGGCGTAGGAGCTTTTTTCTTTGCTTAGTTCGCACTTGGAGCTCAAGCAGCTTATAAAGCCGATACGTCCGTTTTCTGTTAATCACTAGACCTTCTCGCTTAAGCAGTTCATGGAGCATTAAGTAACCGTATCGAGGGTACTCAACAGCCAGTTCTTTTAAACGCTCAATAATGATCTGATCGTTGTTTTTAACAGGGCAGTAACGATAGGCGGTTCGACTTAGCCCCAAAAGCTTCTCCAGTTATAAAACGTGCCAGTAGATATACCAAGACGACGGCAAATATCGGCAACGGAAGCCCCTGCTTCGTGTTCTTTAATGACTTTAATTATCTGTTCTTCGGTGTAACGTTTTTTCATAGCGAGATCTCCAATGACTCATAGTGTAAAGGACATCTCATCAAAGTCGTGGTAGTAATTTAGGGGAGAAGGTCAAACTGTGGTATCTGTTGCTTGCATAGTCTTTTTCCTTATCGTGTTGATTAGTTTTTACTAATTATTTGTTTGATAGTTTTAACTAATTACTGACCTCCTGTT
>DUNL01000034.1 GCA_012839385.1 Clostridiaceae bacterium | reverse complement strand
TGTTGGCTTTTAACTTCTTAGGGGATGGTTTACGCGATGCTGCTGATCCGTATGGAAACTAGTTTATATAAAATTGCCAGGTGGTGAAGGTATGAGCATGGATAATATTATACTTGAGGTAAAAGATTTAGCTGTTAAGTTTAAGATGAATGAAGGGGACGTCTATGCTGTTAATGGTGTTAATTATATATTGCCAGAAGGCAAGTCAATTGGTATAGTTGGTGAAAGCGGCTGCGGTAAGACAGTAAGTTCATATGCCTTAAATCGTTTATTACCTAATTATGCAAATTTAAGTGGACAAATTCTTTTTAAAGAGCGGGATGGTTCGATTACTGACATTGTCAAGCTTAAACCAGAAGGAAAGGAAATTAGGCGGATTCGTGGAAAAGATATTTCTATGATTTTCCAAGAACCAATGACGTCGTTAAGTCCTGTGCATACAATCTGCAACCAAATATCCGAAGCAATGATTTTATTCCAAGGTATGACTAAAAAACAGGCAAGAAATCGCAGCATAGAACTATTAAAGTTAGTAGGTATTCCTCATGCAGAGCGTCGTGTCGATGAGTATCCTTTCCAGTTTAGTGGTGGAATGCGTCAGCGGGCTATGATTGCTATGGCTTTAGCCCGTAATCCACGGGTGTTAATTGCAGATGAACCTACTACTGCGTTAGACGTAACTTTACAGGCACAGGTGTTAGGATTAATTCAAGATATGCAAAATGAATTTAACCTATCGCTGATATTAATTACTCACGATCTGGGTGTTGTAGCTCACATGGTAGATTATATTTACATCATGTACTTTGGCAGAATCGTAGAAAGCGGACCGGTGTTAGAGATATTTGATAACCCATATCATCCGTACACTAAGGGATTATTAAAATCAATTCCGAAACTAAGAGGTAAACGAGGCGAAAAGGTTAGCTCTATTCCTGGGACGGTACCAAGTGCGTATTATGAACCAAAAGGGTGTGTTTTTGCGGCCAGGTGCTCTCATGCTATGGATAAATGTGTAGAGAAATCTCCCGAAGAAATATGTATAAGCGCAGAGCATAAAGTGAGTTGTTATTTATACAGTGGTGAGGAGGAAGAAAAGAATGCCGCAGATGCCGGATGATGTTTTATTACAGGTAAAGGATTTACGGAAGTATTTTCCTATAGAATCTGGTTGGTTAAGACGAAAGGCAGTAGGTTATGTAAAGGCTGTTGATGATGTTTCCTTTTCGATTTGCAAAGGAAAGACCTTAGGTTTAGTTGGTGAGAGTGGTTGTGGTAAAACAACTACTGCCCGTTCAATTATTCGCGCTTACGAACCAACCAGCGGTGAAGTGCTGTTTCGAACGAGAAATGGCGTAGTTAATATGAGCAAATTGGATAAAGCAGGTTTAAAACTTGCCCGGGCAGATATGCAGATGATATTTCAGGATCCGTATTCATCATTAAATCCAAGGATGCCTGTTTTAGACATAGTAGCTGAACCACTAGCTGCTTATGGATATAAAAAGCATGAACGTGAAGAGAGAGTGCGGGATCTTTTAGAAATGGTTGGAAAGGAATGTGGAAATCTTCGCATATATTCCGGCCTTAATCCAACCATTTCTAAAAGATCCCGCACTCTCTCTTCACGTTCATGCTTTTTATATCCATAAGCAGCTAGTGGTTCAGGATCCGTATTCATCATTAAATCCA
>DUNL01000266.1 GCA_012839385.1 Clostridiaceae bacterium | reverse complement strand
GGGCGGGATTGAATGGCTAAGGTTAAACTACGACCGGAACAAATTGAATCCTACCAGATGGATGAGGAAGGGAGACTTTACCTTGAATATAACGAAAAGGTGGGGGGAGAACCCTTCGGTTATTCCTTCGATGGACTAAGTTTAGTCGGTAAATTTGACAGCATTGCCGACTTGTATCGGGAATGTATCAAGCAAAATAAGACTTGGGAAGAGTTGTTGAGCGAACAATAAACGCATAGGATTCGCCCAAATTCGGCACGTAGGAGGGTTATTTTGGCATAGGTGGAGGTTTATGTATCCTGTCCCATTTCCTGCCTTAAATCGGCTCCTGTGAAGCGTGGATGGGTAGAAAATGAAAAGCACTTGGAGCGTCCCAAGTGCTTCATGTTATTCTTCAGTGTCGGGAATGTACTCCAATAAATCAGACAGGCGGCAATTAAAGACCTTACATAACTTGATTAAGGTTTTTAAGTTGGTTGATTCGATTTCAGCTTCAGTTCCTTTATAAAGGCGATTGATGGCGTTTCTGCTCAATCCGGAACGGTTGATTAGTTCCTGAATATCGTCAATCTTGTGTTGAGCCATTAGGATTCTTATATTACAGACTATCACTTCAATCACTCCTTTCTATGGGTTCATTGTACCATGTAAGGTAAGTAAATATCAATTAAAAAACACAAATTAACCCTATAAAGTGAAAATCACCCTTTACAAAGTATATGAAAGGTGATAAACTAACCTTGCAAAGATAAATTTTAACCGCCAAGGGAGGTTGAACACCATTGACCATGTACTGAACTCAATGCAAGTACACTTTGACGTTTTAACGGATTGCTTCGTTAGAGAACACAGAACAGCTAAGTATGGGAAGCTTTCGGACAACCCATATTTCGAGGAAGTAAAGGCACTGGTTGATTCAATGAACGTATTGAGGAAGTATCTTGGTTGGGAAATTATTACACTGAAGCAGGAAGTCCAATATCGGCTATAGAAGAAAGGATGGAATGAAATGATTAAGAACGATGTTATTGAAGCATGTTATCAGGGGCACTTACAGGAAACACCTATCACTGATGAAGAGTACAAGCGTTTGAATGATAAGTGGTACAGGTTGCTTAATGAACTCACAGCGTGTTTACCAGAGGACAGATACCCACTAGTAAATCAAATTGCTGATTTGTGTGGGGATATTACAGCATATGAATGCAGGGTAGCATATAGGGCTGGATTTGAAACTGGTGCGAAGTTTATCATGGGTTTGACAAAGGCAGATAATAAATAGATTGGGTGGCGGGGTGGCAATGCCACCCTTTTTCCACCCTTGGGCATGTTTTTCTATTTGACCCCAAGTGATAGGGAGTAACGGAAAATAACGCAATCTCCACAAAGTGCCGATTTCATCGGTATTTAGGGTAATGATTGGCGATGAAAAATAACGGCAAAAAACATTGAATAAATCAGTGGGGATAAACTACTCACGTTGAGTGCGTCGTATTGATGTCGAGGGTTGAAAAACAGGCGT
>DUNL01000104.1 GCA_012839385.1 Clostridiaceae bacterium | reverse complement strand
GAGACTGAGGACGCTATAGAAGAACAGAGCGCGGAAACAACGCAAGAGGTGACAGAAGAGACTGAAGTTGAAGCGGAGACAGTAGCTACTAAAGCTGAAGCAAAGAAGGAAGCTACTGAAGCTGAAGCGAAGAAGGAAGCGGCCAAAGTGGCAACCGAGCCTGTCAGGTCGGAAGAACCAAAAACCGTCTATGCCAATGCCGTTCTCAATTTGCGCGCCACGCCCTCCACTAATGGAGCTGTGCTCGGGCAGTTTATGTATGGTGAGGCTATTACCCAGCTCTCGCTGGAAAATGGTTGGGCTCGCGTTAAAAATTATGAGGGCACTGAAGGCTATGCCTTGGCTGAGTATTTACAGGATACCAAGCCTGAGCCAAGAGTAAGGGCAACGGAGCCCAGTGTTGTCGAAACTAACGCTACGACTAACGCTACTACCAACGCTACGACTATCGCTAGCGACAGCACGCCGGAAACTACTTCCGATCCTAATATTATCACGACAGAACCGCCGCCTGAATCTTTGGTACGCTATGTCAAAGTAGATATGGCCAATATTCGTTCTAAACCCGCGGTTGATTCTGAAAGAGTCGGTTTTGCCCAAAAGGGAACGGTTCTTAAATTAATTGAGGTTGAAGGAGACTGGGCCAAAATAAAAACCGATACGGGTCTGGTTGGCTATATGATGACTGACCTGTTCCAAAAGCAGAAAGTTGTAGCCTCCACCAGCAGTATCAACATGGGTGTGGATAACTGGGTCACTGTAAATTTCGGTTATGTTAGAGCAGAAGCTTCTACGGATTCAGCCGCTATTGGTGATGTAAGACTAAACGAAAAAGTTTTCCAGATTTCCACTGACGGTATCTGGTCAAAAGTTAAGCTGAATAATGGTGATACGGGATATATCAGAAATGACCTCTTGACAGCGACAAAGCCTGATCTACCGGATCCCACTACCCCACCGGCGGCAAATCCTGAGCCAGTGGCGCCCAGCGATAATTTCCGCAAGACGAATGTCACTGTCTATGTCACGGTCGCCTACGCTAATTTACGCGCTAAGGCCACAACTGACAGTGTCGCGGTAGGTTCAGCTTCTTTAGCTGAAAAGCTGACTCAGCTTTCTACCAATGGTGAATGGTCAAAGGTTAAAAAGAGTAACGGCTTGGTTGCCTATATTAATAATGCCCTGATTTCTAAGACCGCGCCTTCCGGTAACGAGACTCCTGAGCCTACCACTGGAGACTCGACTAACAATTCCTCTAATAAGGATAAATTTAAGAGCATCAATAAGACAGCTTGGGTGGGCGTGCAGACTGCCAATATCAGGAAAGAGCCGAATACGATTTCCCCGATAGTTACTAAACTTAACTACGCGGATAGCTTTACCAGGATTAGTAGCGACGGTACCTGGTCTAAAATAGAAACCTCAGATGGCAAGAAAGGTTATTTGCTAAATACTCTCATTTCTACCAAGAAATTGGAGAAGCCGGTTGAGCCTAAACCGGAACCTGAGGAACCTGAAACCGACTCTAAAGCGAAGTTGAGAAAAGCGGTTGTCAATAAGGCTCTATCCGCTTTGGGCGTAAGATATGTCTTTGGTGGCTCAAGTATGAATGGATTTGACTGCTCCGGTCTGACTATGTGGGCCTATAAGAGTATAGGTATTAACCTGCCTCATAGCGCGACAAGTCAGGGTAGGGGGCATGTGAAATCTATCCCCTTCTCGACAAATGATTACTCTAACCTAAGATTAGGGGATCTGCTGTTCTTTGGCAGAGGCACCAGATATAGGCATGTAGGTATGTACATTGGTAATAATCAAATGATCCATGCTCCCAAACCCGGGGATGTGGTCAAAATTATAGATATAAGGCAAAGACGTGATGCCCCGGTGAAAGTAGGTCGTGTCATCAACTGATGTCTTGTAAAATATAATTGTTTTAGAATCCGAGGGCATTTGATATTTCTGTACCTTCGGATTCGCTTTATCTATAGGAAGTTCTGCTAAAATATGTATCGGGTGCACTATGAGAGAAAATAACGGTGAAAAAGGTCCGGTGGTTAGAAGACCTAGGAGCCCGCTAGATGGAGCAAATTATAAACAAGATAAATCGACACAGGCAAGGGCTTCTAAAAATATAGAACGCCCAGATAGCGCGTCGGTTAGACCCGGTGTGGGCAGAACACCACAGATTAGGAACGTAAGAGTGAAGAAAAACGATTCTTCGCGACCCGGTACAACTCATCCCCAATCGTTTCGCGATCCGTCTGGTGTTTCGTATCCTCGGTTAAAGTCAAGCCAACAATCGAGAAAGAGCGCGGGAGCGGGCAAGGCGCGTCCTGTCGCGGGAAGACCCGTCCCAAATAGAGCTACAAGCAGACAATCAGTTGAGGCTCCTACTTTTATGGCGCCCCCCTCTAAAATATACGGAGGCTCACGTCCTGAGAAGACGCGGCCTAGAAGGAGAGACGATAATTCTCCTCCCTCTGCTGTTCGGGTGGAAAGTCCCAAAAGAAAAACAAAATCTAGAAATAGGACAAAGAAAAAATTTAGCCCCCACTTGTTGGTTACTTTGTTATTGCTGTTGGTCTTAATTCCAACTCTGTATTTGGTGGCGAAGGCTTTGGGTGTTTTCCCGGCAGTTTCCGCGGAAACTGAGGAGACCGAGTTTACGTCGAATGAGGAATCAGAGCTGACAGCAGATCCTTCTGTGATTGATACTTCATCGGAAGAATATATTTTGGCTCAGCGAATCACTGCCCAAGACATAATATACCCCGGTGTGTCACTGGAGGGGGAAAGTTATGCTAATCTCACTAGAGCGGAAGCTAAGGAGAGGTTAACAAAACTTGGTGAAGATTGGAGTTCGACTAATTGTTTTTTAATTACGCTGGATGACAATAAGCATAATATAAAGTGTAATGAGTTGGGAATCACCTTGGACACTGAAGCGCTCTTGGACGAGATGTGGTCTTATGGTAGGCGCTCCACGCACGATGATCCTAAGATGCAGATTCTGAATCGTTATCAAGAGATTATGAATCTGGAAGATAATCCGGTAGATCTATCTGTAAAGTACAAGTACAGTGAACAGGAAATTGAAGCAAATTTACAGAATCTTTTCGCTGATTCATTGCCGGCGTCTGTGTCAGCTAAAGCTACATCCTTTAATGAGGGGAAATTAAGCTTCAATATTCAGCCGGAAGTTATTGGTAAGAAAGCTGATTTAACCGCTGCCGCGAGAAATATTGTTGAGCTGCTGGACAATCCAACCGCTGACAAAAGAATAGAAATCAAAACTGAGGATACCTATCCTGAGATAATGGCTTCTGACCTTAGCAAAAAGGTACATTTGTTGTCTAAGGCTTCAACCAAAATTAATTCTCAACATGAAGGTAGGATGAGTAATTTGCGTGTCGCCGCGGAGCGAGTGAGTGGTAAAATTTTGCAGCCGGGAGAGACTTTCTCTTATATGACTGCCATGGGTCCAATAACTGAAGCTAATGGTTTTGAGAACGCCTCAATTTTGAAAAAAGGAGAATATGTTGACGGTATGGGTGGTGGCTTATGCCAGCCCAGCACTACATTGTTCCAAGCTGCGGCTACTGCCGGCTTAACAATTGTGGATCGCAGGAATCATGGTTTAGTAGGTACCTATTTTGGTCCGGGTATGGATGCTATGGTCTCCGGTTCGCAAGATCTTAAATTTAGAAATGATTCTAAGCAGCCGGTGGCCTTAATTATGAATGTAACTAACAAGGCGGTTTCAGTTAAGATTTATGGCAATACCAAGCCACCTAACGTAACAATAAAGTTGTACGCGGAAAAGATAGGCAAAGATGTTCCACCGGGACCTCCCGTATATTATGAGGACGCGAATCTTAGGCCGGGACAAGTTATTAGAATTAATAAAGCTAGAAACGGCACTTCCTGGCAAACATACAAGGACTATTATAAGGATGGCAAATTCGTTAAGAGAGAAAAACTCTGGCGTAGCCGATATAAACCGAGGCCTGAAGCTTACAAAGTAGCTCCCGGGCATGCTCCGTCAAGTTCACCCGCCTCTTCCAAAACTCCTGCCAAGAAGACAACTGTCGCTCCCACCCCGGCCGCGACCACTAAGCCTACCGCGCCTCCTACGCCTGAAACGACCGCTAAGCCTACAGCTAAGCCTACCGCTAAGCCTACCGCGCCTCCTACCCCGAAAGCGACGGAAACTACCGCGGCTCCGGAGCCCAAACCGACAGAGCCTAAGACTAGTAAGGCAGATACTGAACCTATTGAAGAAAGTGGAGGCTAGAGCTTGAATCAGTAAAATAAGCTCGTCCCGGTGTAGAGCTTGACTTCGGTTTTGTTTGTACCGTGGTAGTCACTACCGGCAGTTGGCGTAAGATTCAAAACAAGGCTAGCTTGTAGCAATTCCTCTTGTTCTTTCGTTGTCGCCTCGCCATGAAAACATTCTACGCCGTCAAGCCCCATCTTTTTCGCTCCGGTTAATTTATTTAATAAAAAGCTTGAAGGTTGATTGTTCTTACCCTTGCCGGTCCAGTTATACATTTGCGGATGGGCGAGAACGGCAACTCCCCCCTGTCTATGAATCTCAGCAGTTATCTTGTCTAAAGGGTCTCTACTCCTATGTACAAAAGCCGGTCTTCCGGACTTGAGATATTTATTAAAGGCATCAGCCATTGTCTTGACATAACCCTTTTGAACCATCGCCAAAGCAATATGCGATCTGCCTAATAACGAAGCGCTATCGTCTTTCTTTTGCTGTCTTACTTCTTCCTCGGAAATCGCGAATCCTAACTTATCTAATTGTCGCAATATTTTCTGATTCCTTTCGACTCTGGTAGCTCTTTGCCGCGCCAGGAGCGGCTCCAGTCCCTCAATTCCTCCATAAGGGAAGTAGGCAAGCAGATGCACCGTATTTTGCTCAAATTCTACAGCCATCTCTGTCGCCGGAATCAGGAGCAAGTCGTAACCGTACTTAGCCTTGAGTTGCTGTACGGCGGTGTTCGCGTTCGGCAAAGCGTCTATGGTGTCATGGTCGGCGATGGCTATCGCCCGTAAGCCGTTTATCATGGCCAGGCGAACAATTTCTTCGGGAGTGTCGCTACCGTCTGAAGCAGTCGTATGAATATGCAGATCAATACCGCCTTGTCTTGTCAGTTGTCCCAGAAAAGAAATAGATTCTAGTCTCTTTTTTGCTTGTCCGGTCATAGTATTGTTGCCCTTTCAGCGATGGAGGGGTGTATTTTGTAATAAATCTCTGTTGAGAAGATAGATACGACTGTTGTTTTGACGCGGGAAGGAAGCGATCATTGGGTATATAGAAGCTATGAGTTTTTCATCAAGCGGTAGTTCGGGGTGAGCGCGAGCTTCATCATCTATCAAAATAGCGTCAATGGCATTTTCCTCTACATAGTCTTGGATTTCTTTTGCCGTTCCCCGTTGGGTCAAAGTGAGCAATTGCCGGAAGCGCGTCTCCGTATCATGTCCGGCTGACCAGGCATAATAGGGGTGCCCATACCAGGCACGTCTGCCGGTAAGGAAAAACTGATTATAAGCGAAGGGCGCTGTAAGGAAAATAGCGTCGGGAGCGGTCTTTGTTTCTATCCATTCAGTGAGCTCACTGTGGACAGGTATGGTGAGATAGATTTTACTTAAATTATGAAAGATCAAGCATTCATATAATCCGGTGATTGTCAGGAGCAGAGTCAATAGTATAACTACCGGGCGCAGCAGGAGTTTGGCCGCGAATTTACTCGTGGCTTGTGGTATGCCGAGCAGAAAATAGGCCAGCGGGATACTCCAGAGAATGAAAGTTATCATGATCAGTTTGTGATTTACCGTAACATCCGGGGTCAGGGAAAATAGAAAAGAAAATACCAAAGGGAGAGCGCTGATCGCGATCCAGAAACGCAGTTTCTTGAGAACGATAAATACGATCAACATAAGCGGTAACAAAATTCCTGTTAATTTTAGTAGATATATGAGGAGGCCACTGAAACTTTTGTCCTCGCTAATGAAGCCGGGTTGAAAAATATTGGCGTCTATCAGCGGAGTAGAGCCGAACATTTTTTGTTGTAGCAGAGCGTACAATATTCCGCCGCTCGCCGCTCCTAAAAGATATAGTCTGTTAGTAGAAATCATGGCCAGACAAAACAAGAATATCAGCGCGGCTAAGAATATTGAGCCGTGCCAATAGGGTAGTGAAACCAGAAACAGTACCAAGATCACTTGTTGTTCCTTACGACTATTTTCACCTAGCCAAAATTCCCTTCGCGTCCAACTGTTAAGCCAAGATCTTAGAGCCGAGGGTTCACTAAAAGTCTTTCCGGCGCGGACGCTATCTGTTTGTAGTAATAAGATAATTATAAGTACAGTCAGAGCTGTAGGTAAATGTCTCTGATTGGCATAGACATTTATTGACCACAAACCCCATTCCTCACGTGGAGTGTTGCCGATATAGTTTTGTTGCTTGAGTAGGGCTTGCCAGATAAAAGTTCCATCTCCCGTGGATTCATTGATAATTTTACTTAAAAAGTTAAAAAAGGCCGGAGAGCTGCGAAAGAGAGCTAATAGGGGAGCGAGTAGGATGGTTCCCCGGCGTGAGGTGAGGCGCCAGGCGAAAAGACCGAGCGACAACATAAAGCTTACCATGCCGAGCCAGGTCAAAAAATTAAGCGCTCGGTCAATGGGCAAGCCTCCGGCAGTTAATATTCCCGCTAAGTGATAAAAGAAAAAATGATAGCGTATTCCGTCCGCCGCGAAATGCGGATAGTCGGTAGGTATATTTGCCCCTTTGGCGAAAGCGGAGGTAAGGGCAGTATGGGGAGCCAGATCGGAGAAGACAGAGGCGCTAGCTTGTAAATAACCGTCTACTTCGCGGAAAGAGATTAAGAGGAGCCAAGCGGTGAAAGCCGCCGCCAGGATAGTCAGAATCAGCAAATGAACATATGGGGCGGAGGCTAAACTTGATAGCAAACTACTTTCGAATGGAGAAGTCTTTGAGTTGTCAACCTGAGCTACCGCTTGCTTAGTTGCCGTTATGGAAGTCTTGTGCTTTTGGCGCAATAAAATTAAGAGATACAGCGCCGCTAAAGACAAACTCAAGTTGACGGAGATCTTCTCAGGAGCCAAGTAAAATAGCCGGTCTCCACCTATGGTTCTTATGACTAGGGTAAGCCAGAAACTTAGTGTCGAGAAAAAGATGAGGCCTAACCAAAGACCGGACAGGCCTATAAAGGCAATTATTCCCCAGGGATATTGTCCTAGCTTTTGCCCAACAATGTTACTCTTCTCCTCCGGAAGATTTTGTCCTGTAGGTTTAGGAAGGGGCTCTTGGTTAAAGCTTCTCAACTCTTGTCTGACAAATCTGCGGCGGACAAAAGAAATACCCGTGGCGGCAAAGACAACAAAAACAACTAAACCATACATTTTTCTTCAACCACGATACTGCCACTGCAGCAGTTAGGGTCGGCAGGTTTAATCATATTAACCGCGTCAGATATTATATATCTAGGTCTGTCTTTAATCTCGGTAAAAATTCTACCAATATAGACACCAATCAGCCCCAAACTGATTAGAACAGAACTACCAATTAGAAGCTGTAGTAAAATGACGGTAGTAAAACCGGAAGCTGCCTTGCCCAGGAAATAATTTACCAAGGTCTGGATAGCTAATACAAAAAATATTATAAATAAGACGATGCCTACTAGAGAAATCAGGTACAAGGGTCTGGCGGAAAAGCCGGTTATGGCGTCAATAGAAAGCCTGAACAGGCCGCTTGTTTTCCACTTGCTTTGGCCACTTTCTCTTTCTGCTACCTCGAAAGCAAAACTGGCGCGCTTGAAACCCAGCCATAGTGACAGCGCGCGGAAAAATGTGCTTTGCTCCGGTAACTCGCGCCAGGCCTCGACTACTTTACGATCCAACAGCTTGAAATCAGAAGCGTTGGTGAGGTCATAGCCTGAAAGCTTACGGAAACTGCCGTAGAATAAGCCGGCGTTTAATTTAGAAAAGAGCGACTCTTTCCCGCGAGTGGACTTTTTACCTTCTACCACTTCGTAACCCTGAGTCCATAGCTCGACCATCTGCGGTATGTACTGAGGTGGATGCTGCAGATCACCATCCATCAAAATAACGGCCTTACCAACAGCAAGATCCAGTCCGGCGCAAATAGCCGCTTCTTTGCCGAAGTTACGGGAAAAACGAAAGACGCGAATACGCTTGTCTTTTGCCGCGGCTTTCATCAATTCTTGCCAACTACTGTCATTAGAACCGTCATCGATGGCAATAATTTCCCAGCTCTGTCCAGTGCCCTCCAGGATAGGTACGCAAGCTTCGAGCGTACAAGGAATCTGCTTTTCTTCATTAAAAAAGGGAATAATAAGCGATAGCTGCACTGTAAACCTCCGGACACAAAGATAGATCCATTTTATCATAATTGTAAAAACATTCACTCAATACTAGAATAAAGCTATATTGGTGTCAGTTATTCAAATAAATAAAAATATTGTTTCAACAGATATTAATGAATACTACTGGCCGACATAAAAAGGAGTAAGTAAATGGCATTACTTAAGAAAAAAACTCTCGAAGATCTCAATTTTCAAGGCAAAAAAGTTATTATGCGGGTAGACTTCAACGTTCCTTTGGAGTCTAAAACTGGAGTGATCACCGACGACAACAGAATTCGGGCCGCGCTTCCCACGATAAGGTATCTCCTGGACAAAAAAGCCAAATTGATTTTGGTTTCTCATTTGGGACGGCCCAAGGGCTTTGATTCCACCCTATCAATGGCGCCGGTTGCCAAGCGTTTGTCAGAATTACTGGGCCAAAAAGTAATACTTGCCGCTGATGTAATAGGAGACGATGCCAAAGCTAAAGCCGCCGCTCTCCAAGAGGGCGAAATTCTCATGTTGGAGAATGTGAGATTTCATCCTGAAGAGACAAAAAATGATCGTGGCTTTGCCAAAGAGCTGTCTTCAATGGCGGAAATCTATGTCAATGACGCCTTCGGCACGGCACATCGAGCTCACGCTTCAATTTATGGCTTAGCGAAATTCTTACCTTCAGCCTCAGGTTATCTGATTCAGAAAGAACTTGAGGTGATGGCGGCGGCCTTGGACGCTCCCGAGCGCCCATTCACAGCTCTTATCGGTGGGGCCAAGGTCTCAGACAAAATAGGCGTGCTGGAAAATCTTTTGGATAAGGTTGACAATCTCTTGATCGGGGGGGCTATGGCTTACACCTTTTACGCGGCTTGTGGTTGGGAGACCGGCACCTCACCTATAGAACCGGACAAAAAAGAGATAGCCCTTTCTATCCTGGCTAAAGCGGAAGAGAAAGGTGTGAGATTGCTTTTGCCGGCAGACAATGTTATCTCCGATGACTATTCCGCGGACGCGAAGCACAAAATAGTTCCCTGTGATCAATTTGAACCGGGTTGGATGGGCATGGATATCGGTCCCCGGACAGTAGAAAAATACAGCGCCGTTCTTAAGGAATCAAAAACTGTCATCTGGAATGGCCCCCTGGGTGTTTTTGAATTTGCCGCTTTCGCGCAAGGAACAAAAAAGATAGCTACCGCTGTCGCGGACTCCGGAGCTACTTCTATCATTGGTGGCGGTGACTCGGCGTCGGCCCTTGAACAGTTAGGCTTCGCCGACAAAGTAACTCATATTTCAACCGGAGGCGGAGCTTCACTGGAACTGATGGAAGGGAAAGTTTTACCGGGACTCGCTGCCTTGTCAGATCAAGATAGTAGACGCTTGCTGGCCGCGGGTAACTGGAAGATGAATAAAGGCACTCCGGCTGAAGCGGGCGACTTAATTGCTAAGCTTTTGCCGTTGGTGACCGAAACTGAGACGGAAGTTGTTCTTGGTGTTCCTTTTACTGTTCTGCCGGAAGCCTTAAAGTTAACAGCAGGTACTGAAGTCGCGGTCGCGGCTCAAAACGCTTATCCGGCTGATTCAGGCGCTTACACCGGCGAGATTTCAATGAAAATGTTAGCGGATCTCAATGTCTCCTACGTAATTGTAGGTCATTCCGAGCGCCGTCAGTATTTTCAGGAGAGTAACGCGGATATTAATGCCAAAATAAAGGCAGCTCTCTCTTGGGGAGTGTTGCCAATTATCTGTGTCGGTGAATCTCTAGAGCAAAGAGAGAATAATGAAACTTTTGACTTCATACGTCAACAGATCAGAGAGTGTCTGGTAGATATAAGGGCTGAAGATTGTTTCCGTGTCATAATTGCTTATGAGCCGATCTGGGCCATCGGTACCGGTCGTACCGCTACTAACGAACAGGCTCAAGAGGTCTGCGCTTTCATCCGCCAGGAATTGATCGATCTTTATGATGCGAACGCCGCCGGGTTAGTCCGGATTCTCTATGGCGGATCAGTTAATGCCTCTAATGCCGCGGGTCTATTTGCTATGCCGGATGTAGATGGTGGTTTGGTCGGAGGAGCATCCTTGAAAGCGGAAGACTTCGCGTTAATCGCGGGGGTCAAAAAAGAATAATTTATTTGCGTATAGCGCAATAGAAAATTAGAGAGAATTATGGATAAAAAATTGACAAGACGCCCCCTGCTACTGATGATTTTGGATGGCTGGGGGCTATCCGAGAGATCAGAAGGTAACGCGGTTAAGGCAGCCAAGACACCCAATCTGGATAGCCTGGCGCAAAATTGGCCTACCACCCTTATTAGAACCTCCGGTGAGGATGTTGGTTTGCCGGCGGGACAGATGGGTAATTCGGAAGTAGGGCATATGAATATTGGCGCCGGTAGGATTGTCTATCAGGAGTTAACCAGGATAAGTAAAGATATGGCAAGCGGCGAATATTTGAGCAATCCTGCTTTCTTGACTGCGATCGAGAATGCCAAGTCAAGTGGAGGAGCGCTACATTTATTAGGCCTTCTCTCTGACGGTGGCGTACATAGCCACATTGAACATTTATATGGCTTACTGGAGATGGCCGCTCACCATGATGTTGAAGAGGTTTATGTGCACGCTATCTATGACGGACGGGATGTTTCTCCGCATTCAGGTCTGGGTTTTACCAAAGAATTACTGCGAGTAATGGACAAGATAGGGAGAGGACGCCTCGCCACAATTAGCGGTCGCTATTACGCGATGGATCGTGATAGGCGTTGGGAGCGTGTAGAGAGAGCCTATTTGGCATTAGTCAGAGGCTCGGATCGAACAACTTCAGATCCTATTTCCTATATTGAAAAATCATATGAGGAAAACATTACTGACGAATTCTTACTTCCCGCTACTATTGTCTCCAACGGAAACCCGGTAGGACTGATTAAACCCCGAGACAGTGTGATCTTTTTTAATTTCAGACCGGATCGCGCTCGCGAGCTGACACGTAGTTTCATGCAGCCTGATTTTAGTGAATTTAAGCTACCGCGAGGGCACTTTCCTTTGTGCTTCGTGACAATGACAGATTATGACAAAACATTCCATGACTATCCCGGACTGCTCATCGCGTACGCGCAGGAGATGATCGAGAAAACACTGGGACAGTATATTGCGGAATTAGGTCTGCGCCAGCTGAGAATCGCTGAGACTGAAAAATACGCGCATGTAACATTTTTCTTCAACGGTGGCGTAGAGCAGGAGTACCCGGGAGAGGATCGTATTTTGATTGCCTCGCCCAAAGTCGCGACTTATGATTTACAACCGGAGATGAGCGCGCCTGAGGTTACTGAAGAAGTACTGCGCAGATTAGACACTGATCGCTATGATGTCATTATTCTTAATTATGCCAACTGCGATATGGTGGGGCATACCGGTG
>DUNL01000191.1 GCA_012839385.1 Clostridiaceae bacterium | reverse complement strand
GCCGTCTATTTCAACTTTTTCGTTAAAGTATTTGTTTTTAGCTGTTTTCTTTCCATCTAGCTTATCTAATTCTCTTAACATTTTTTGCTCTGAGATTTTTCCCTGTAAGTATGCTTTTACTATTTCTTGTTGCTTCTTATCGCTCATAGTTACAACTCTCCTTATGTGACGGAAAACCCCTTCTTTGATTAATGGAGCTTTCCGTCATTTAATCATGAGTTATAAAAATGTTATCTGACCGCAAAAATCGTCTTCCGAAAGGCTATCAACAGCTTCTTTTGCCGCTTTTAGATGAGTTTCGGGATTATAATGCCTTCTCATACTAACAAGATCGCCCTTTGATATTGCTTCTTCAAGTTCCCTCATATATACCAATACATTCTTAACTATTAAGGCTTTATTTTTATTGTTGATATTTGTAACAGTTTTTAGTTTATTGAAATTCTCGTCGTTTTTATACAATTCCAGTGTCTTTTTTGCTTGCTCTGTAATCTCATCCGCTTTGGCCATATAATCCGGATCTGTTTCCGGTGGTATTTGGCTATGGTATATATCAGGCAATGGAAGCCCTTCTTTACTACATAATTCTTTAATTCGCCTTCGTTCATAAATGATATGGTTTCTTATGAGATTCATATTAACGCCATCGGCCCAAAACGGATCACTTGAACCGTTGTTTTTTATGTAATCCCATCGATTAAACTCTGCTTTTAATTCTTCATCATGACGTTTTATTTTAGAGTTAATATTCCCCATCTTACTCCCTCCACATGTTAACAAGTTTACATGTTAACATTATTATAGCACAATATATTTGTTTTGTGAAGGAAAAAGCACCCTAAAAAGAGTGCCTTTTCTGTTCTAAAATAGACGATCGAAATCTAGACATAGCTGACCTTGTGCAGTACGGTATTTTTTAGCTGGCTTTGTTGTGTTTATTTCTTTCAACATGTTTAATATGCTTAACTGACCCTCGTATTGCACTTCTTGTTTTTGGACATTGGGGTACAAAGTTTTACTTCTGACAATCGGCTTATAAAGACGTTTCCATATATTTTCTGCCGATTCTTTTACTCCTATTTTTCCCGTCAACGCTTTGGCTAGTGCTACTATCATGCTATCTTCTTCTGCCATTTGTGCAAGGCCGTCAAGACTAAACTTACCATTAACAACCATGCTTGCTTCGTATTTTTTGCCCATAAGTTGAAGTGCTTTTTCTTGCATTGTATCTCTATAGGCGAAGAAAAATACTTTTACGCCCAGATGCTGACCTATACGCCAGCTCCTTCGTGATGCTTGCATAAGCGTATATAACGAATAGCCGCACTGGTAGAACACAATGGAAGGGAAAGCGAGTAAATCAAGACCGGTTTTAACAAGTTCCGGATTTGCTATTATGACATCTACACCTTCTGATACTTTGTCGTTTATCCACTGTTCTCTCTTTTCCTGTTTTACTGTATTTGAGCGAAGAACAGCGGTTATTATGCCGTGGTTAGATAATATTTTCTGTAGCCGCTTCATGATGTCCCGTTTGTTTGTATACTGTGAATATACAAATACTCTCCGTCCTTCTGTTTTTTCTGCCTGTATTAAGTCTAAGAGTTCTTGCTCTTTTGGATATATAGTGTCTTTTGATAAGACTTGTGGTATATATAGTATTCCTCCTGTATCCGGTTCTCTTATGGGTTCATTGTCGAAGGGGCGGTCAGGGTAAGATAGTAAGTTTATTAGGTATGTAGATAGCAATGCCTTACTGCCACTG
>DUNL01000149.1 GCA_012839385.1 Clostridiaceae bacterium | reverse complement strand
TAGCTGAGCATCCAGGCAAGCATCTATGCATACTACCCACGCACTTTGCTCATGGGCAACATCAATCACACGTACCCAAGGCGCTGAGAAGCATGTAGTTACTAGCACCAGTGATTTTCAGCCTTGGGTACGTGTGATTGATGTTGCCCATGAGCAAAGTGCGTGGGTAGTATGCATAGATGCTTGCCTGGATGCTCAGCTACTCACCAGACCTCAGAGCACAGACAGCAGGTCACGTGAGATAATCGGTTTTGGTGCCGGAGTCGGATCCCACGGGGAAAACAACTACACGATTTCTACTGAGCAATTCTCTATGAAGGACATCGCCAGCAAAATTGCGGCTCAGATATCTCAGCTGTTTCGACCTATGGAATCCGAGGTTGCCAAGCAGGTTGCCAAGAGCTTGATCGGAGAAGCAAAGCACATAGGCGGGCTATCAATAGTGAAGGCAACAGGGCCATCTCATTACGTTCGAGACTATGTTGCATACGCCATGGTCAGAAAGCTCCTGCCGAGAGATGATAATGCATTTTGTGACGAAATTATCTCTCTGGATGCATTTTGGCACTGGTTTGATGAAGCTGAAGATCACAGGCGCCCCGATCTGTTGAGGTTACATGCGCGTATAGTAGATGGATATTTCGACATCAAAGCCCACATTATTGAGTGTAAGCTGGCTCAACAATCAGAGGGCTACTTAGAAAGAGCTCGGGAACAGATTGAGAATGGATTGAAGGAATTGGTTATTCGTTTTCGTCCCCGTGAAAAGCCAAGTCCTATCGAGATGGATGCCAGAATGCCTGATCAGCGTTTCTGGTGGATGCAATTACACCGCCTGATTGCCGGGAAAGGAACTACAAGCAAGCCGGATTATAGGGACACTCTAAGGGCTCTTGAGCGTTTGAGTGATGGCTTCTTCAATATTACGTGGCAAGCAACAGCTGTCGCTTTCTGGACTGACCTTGATACAGCAGAAATCAATCGTAATCCCGAATGGCAGTTTGCTTTGGATGATCAGGAAATGGCTATTTCGGTTGCTACTGCAGGCAGAGGGTTTGTTAGACGAGTATGTCTTGAGAATGCAGTGGGAGACTTGTCTTACGACGATTCTTGTCTCGCTTACAAGTTCGCAAGACCTGTGGAGTCATCTACTACTGTCGGCAGGCGGAAATTAGGCAGGCGTGAACAGGCGGTAGGGGTTTCAGACATATCTGCGAAAGATGCACTTCCATCTGTCGATGACGCTACTCAAGATGATGAGGTAGAGAATAAACAGTCCGGTCAAGTTCCGGATCGCATATTGCTGGGGAGATTTACTACAGGCACCAGGGAAGTGTGCTGGGAATTTGGGCATCCAGATTTGCCTAATCGACATATGATTGTTTTTGGTGCTTCCGGTACAGGCAAGACCTATACTATTCAAGCGTTACTATGGGAACTGGCTAAGGCCGGGCAGAATAGCTTAATAGTTGATTACACAAATGGATTCAGCAAGGGACAGCTAGAGCCTATGATTATTGACACACTTCGTCCTGTTCAGCATACAGTAAGGATTACGCCTTTACCGATAAACCCATTTCGACGCCAATGTGATTACATCGATGATCAACCGCTGCCGGAAACTTCAGCAGGTGTAGCCCGACGAGTCAGTGATTTATTTGCGGGTGTATATGCTCTAGGAGATCAGCAGCGCGCTGCGCTTTACAACGCTATACGAGATGGTGTGGAAGGAGAAGGACACAGGTTCAGCTTAATGAGATTGATTGACCGACTGGAGAGCGTGAGGCATGAGGGCGGACCTATTTCGGCGTCTGCGGCATCTCTCCTCAGCAAGATACGGCCTTTTGTGGATATGAATCCATTCGGTCAAGAAGATGAAGAGAGTTGGGAAAAGATTTTCACAGACGTTGATTCGCGGTGTCACATAATCCAGTTGTTGGGCTTCACTAGGGACAGTGCGCAGCTGATTACTGAGTTTTCGTTGTTTGATTTCTACTGGTACTACCGAGCCAATGGAAATAAAGATCGTCCAAGAGTTGTTGTCCTTGATGAAATTCAAAACCTGGACCACAGACTTGATAGTCCGCTGGGACAACTGCTGACTGAAGGACGCAAATTCGGTATCTCTTTAATACTGGCTACGCAGACCATGAGTAATCTAGGCAAAGATGAGAGGGACAGGCTCTTCCAAGCTAGCCATAAGCTGTTCTTCAAGCCGGCAGATACAGAAGTCAGGTCGTTTGCTCAAGTACTTGCTGACTCGACAAACAAGCCACAAGCTGAGTGGATAGAACGTCTATCAAG
>DUNL01000262.1 GCA_012839385.1 Clostridiaceae bacterium | reverse complement strand
GCATAATTGGTACCCAATATTCCATAAATCTTTACAGCTCTCTTCCCAAATACCTGAATTTCTTCAATTCCCATTAAATCTTCTGGTGTGTTCTCCATTGATAATTTGGATGGGAAATCTTATTATATAGGTCAGGTGTCAATGGAGAACACACCAGAAGATTTAATGGGAATTGAAGAGATTCAGGTATTTGGAAAGAAGGCTGTAAAGATTTATGGAATATTGGGTGCCAATTATGCACAGGCATTTTATTGGTTTGTTGAGGAAAAACCGGAAGAATCGATTATACAGATAGATGGGAACACAGTTGAAATTGATTTAGACAGCGATGATAAGAACGAAATTGTAGCAACAACAGGTACAATTCCTGAAACAAGAATATACATGCTGAAAGAAGGGAAAATAGTTGTTTCTGATATTAATAAATTGATCGGCGCAAAATCGGTAACTTTGCAAGATAAAGATAAAAAGCTATTTGAAGTGTACTTTGAGCCAAATAAACCAGAACAATATATGTATTATAGGGATTCCTTTATAAAAAAGTAGAACAATTACAAAATGAGTTATAAAGGCGATTATAAGATTGATGGATATTTTGAATATGTTGTTCCGCCTTTAAAAGGATTTTGGTGGAAAGATGGAAATATAATTATAAATCTCCACGCTAAATAGAAATTTATAGAGAAGATAATTCCATAGCACGAAACTGTGGATGGTTTTCGCCATGCTATGGGGAAAGCAAGTACGCTCTTGCTCTTTGAAAATTAGAAAGCACCCATAATAACACTGAAAGAGTCGCGGCTTGGCTGTTCAAAAAGCCGTTTACACGGTAAAATGGGTATAGCAAACAAAGCTCCCTCGTAAGTGAGCTTTTGAAAAGGCTGTTCGGTTTTTAAGCGGCCGGAGGTGAAAGGCCTGTTCGCAGCAAACCGGTATATCCACAAGACCGACAGGTTTGAGGATTTCTGCCAAGGATTTTGAAAAGCAACTTTATTCAGTAATCGGTTGTTGGAAATAGCTACGCGATGGGTGTAGCGTCCCAGGTATTCCACTACGCAGGCAGCTGTTTTAAAGGCGGCTTGCAGTAGACAACCCATTCCTTGTTGTAGCAGTCGTTCAAAAGAGAATGGTCAATATCTGGCATTTGCAATTTAAGCAAGGCTAAAAATTTACCTCTGAATTTACGGGACAGAGCTTTTACCGGCAGGAAGAACTTCTTTTTGGAATCCACCCATTTACCGAGCTTGTTCAATCCTCCGGCAGGGACAATGCAATGAATATGAGGATGGAAAGAAAGATTCTGTCCCCATGTATGAAGTACAGCAGTCAGACCAATTGCTGCGCCGAGATATTTGGGGTCGGAGGCAAGCTCTTGGATGGTTTGGGAGACACAGCGAAACATGAGATTGTACATGTCTTTCTGGTTGCTGTAAATGACGGAATTCAGTTCCTGCGGCAGTGTAAAAACAATGTGGAAATATCCCACGTTCAGCAGATCCGCCTTCCGGCTGTCAATCCACCGCTCTTTGGCAAGGGTCTGGCATTTAGGACAATGGCGGTTACGGCAGGAATTGTAGGAGATACGTG
>DUNL01000166.1 GCA_012839385.1 Clostridiaceae bacterium | reverse complement strand
GAAGCTGAAACTGCCCGGGTGATGAAAGACGGCTGGCTATATACAGGTGATGTTGGATATATCGATGAGGACGGCGATATTTTTGTTGTTGATCGGAAGAAGGGTTTGATAATACGGGGTGGCTATAGTATTTATCCCAGCGAAGTGGAGGATATTTTATGCGATCACCCCGATATCAGTGATGCGGGCGTCATCGGAGTTCCAGACAGAGAATATGGCGAACAAGTGTGTGCCTTTGTAGTGCTAAAAAAAGGGGCTAAATTAAGCGAAAGGGAAATCCAATCATTTTGCCGGGAAAACCTGGCTGAATACAAGATTCCGCACTATATCTTGTTTTACAATAGCCTGCCTAAAAATGAATTGGGCAAAACCCTCCGGCGACAACTGAAGGCTAACCTAAAAGAAAAGAGATGGGAGTGTTTTACATGAAAGAAAAGGGCCAGATTTATTACGGATGGTGGATTGTTTTAGCCAGTTTTTTTCTGATGTTTGCCGGCATAGGCATTCTTCTCAACTGCGTTGGGGTTTTCTATAGTGCGGTTCTACAAGATTTAGAATTTTCGCGTGGAGCTTTCGGATTTTACGTGACTTTACTGGCCCTATCAGCAATGGTGGCATTTCCAATATTGGGAAAACTAATGGTTAAGTACAATACTCAGGTGGTAATAGGTATTTGTATTCTAGCTGCAGGTATCGGCTTTGCGGCCTATTCTCAATGTACGCAATTGTGGCATTTCTACCTGGTTTCTATAATAGTCGGCGCTTTCGGGGCGGGGACTTCGATTCTGCCTGCCTCCACCCTCTTAACTAACTGGTTTGTTGAGAAACGAGGTCTGGCTATGGGTATAGCTTTTACCGGCAGCGGAATTGGGGGCATGATCTGTAATCCCTTGGCCCAATGGATCATTGATCACTATAGTTGGCAGATGGCGTATATCGCCCTGGGTATAGTTTTTCTTGCGGTTACGCTTCCTTTTGTAATTTTCACGATAAAACTCCATCCAGCTATGAAGGGCATGACGGCCCTGGGTGACAAGGATAGCTCTACAGAGGCTCCGGTACTGATCGGCTTGAGTGTTGCAGAGGCCCTTAAAAGTCTCCCTTTTTGGATACTTGCCATAAGCTTTCTTTTGTTGGAACTCATTCAGTTAGGGGTTCAAAATAACGTTCCTATATTTCTTCACGATGTGGGACATTTAGCTACCTTTGCTGCTTCTGTAATGGCAGCTTATATGGGGTTGCTTGTTCTTGGCAAACTGCTCCTGGGGTCTGTTTTGGATAAGTGGGGTCCCAAAATAGGAATATTCTTTGGAGTAACGTTGCTCGTGATCGCCTTATTTGCTTTTATGGGTGCCGGAGCCATGCCAATGGTGATACTGTTTGTTGTTGCTTTTGCTTTTGCCAGTCCCATGACCACCGTGCTTCCTTCTTACATGGTAGGCGACATATTTGGCAACTTGGATTACGGAGCCATATATGGGGTTATTCAGATTTTTGCGACCAT
>DUNL01000179.1 GCA_012839385.1 Clostridiaceae bacterium | reverse complement strand
TGTTGTTGCGGCTGCTGATATGGCTGCTGGTAGGGTTCGGCTCCAGTAGGAGGCGCTTGTTGACCTGCTTGCTGTCCACTTTGTTGCTGGCTTGACTGATGCACATACTGATCGGTAGCAGGTTGACCGGTGGGTTGTCCTGCTTCCTGTGGGGGCTGTGGTGTCGCCGCTGCTAGCGGAGCTCCACACTCAGTACAAAAAGCGGCATTGTCAGGAACGATATGACCATTAGGACAAGTTTTCATATTTCACCTCTTCTGATCATTGAAGTCGGCTTCCCTATGCGATCTGAAGTCGTGTTATCAATTCTTTGTCATGGTTTAACAATAAAGCAAAACAGCTTTCAATACAAGAGGATTAGTCCTCCGTAGATAGCCAAAAGTAAAAAATGGGTAAGTGAAATCTGGAATATATGTTATGTCCTGTTACATTCTATTTGACTTTTATGGTGACAAAATAAGCTTATCTACTGGACATCTCCTTTTCTTCAGGCTAGATTTAAGCCATGTTGTAAAATGCGTAATAAAAAGGAGAGCTTTGAATATGGTGGCGAAAGAGATCCGACAGACAGCGGCTAGCTGGCAAAGAGTACCCGGCAATCTTTTCAATTTGCAAAATTTGCAGATCATATCGCGACAAGAGCTTGAAATCAGAAATATAGCGATAGAGCTACTGGATAAGTACTTTGTTGAGTACAAGACTTACCATCTGGACCAAGGCGAATCGCTCTACTTCGCCTACGGTAGCAATATGGATGAGACACAAATGCAGGAACGTTGCGCGAATAGTCGACTAGTCGGCCCGGCTTTTATCAAAGATTATAAGTTAACTTACCGACACTGCGTTACGGCTCCGTATGCTTCAATTGATCCGGAGACAGGGAGTTTTGTGCCAGTAGTAGTCTGGGTAGTAAGCCAAGAAGATTTGCGAGCGCTTGATCGCTACGAACGGCTAGGTGAAGTGGGAGGTTATCACAGGTTAACAGGGAAGGCCTATTTCGGCTCAAAAGAGTTTACGGGCTATTATTACCGCCTTCCTGAAGACCGGCCTTTGGGGACAGCCGCCGCAGCATATGTTGACAATATTAAAGACTCCTATCATCGCTGGGGCTTTGATTATATTTGGTGAAGTTAAAAAACGAGTTTTTAATTGTCAGCTTCGTTTTGTCGCTTCCAATTGATAAGCATAATACCGAGAGCGATTAATAGCATCGCCACTAGGATCTGCCAACGCCAGATATCTTCAGCCAATATGATCCAAGAAAAGAGTGCGCCGAAGACAGGAGTTAGGGTATGGAAAATAACGACTTTCGAGACATCATGCCTCTGCAATAACATATTCCAGAGACCATAAGCGACTGAAGAAACTATCATCAAGTGGAGGAGAATCAGACTTTTACCGAAACCGGGCCAGATGAGCCGTCCCCCACCAAGATATCCGATCAAGGAAATTATCGCGCCACCGAGAATAAATTGGTAACCGGTGAGGGCGATGGGTTCATGATCCTTGCTGAAGCGTTTAACCAGAATATTGGCCAGAGCGTAGCAACCTGCCGACAGGAGCACGAAGAGCTCGCCGTTCCAGCGGAAAATCAGTTCTAAATCGGGTCCCAGATTGAGGACAACGATTCCGAGCATACCTAACAAAATACCGATTATTTTCCTCGCGGTCAGTACTTCAATACCGATAATGACAGCAAAAATAACAGCGAAAAAGGTGCCTGTTGAACTAATCAAAGCGGCAGTTGAACCGGTAACTATCGTCAAGGCCATATAGAAAAAGTAGTACTGAGCGATAGTCTGGGTGAGGGCTAAAGCTACAATCGGTACTGTTAAACCTTTGTAGAGGCGTGGTTTCTTTCCCGTGATTAATCGACTTAAAATCAGAGCCAGGAAACCGCTACCGAAGAAACGAATTCCGGCAAAAAGCAAGATACCGTAGACATTAGTAGATTCCAGTTGAAAAAAATCATAGCCGAGTTTGATCGCGGGAGAAGCGCTACCCCAGAGCGCTGTACAGAGTATGGCTATCAGCACCCAGAGATTAGTTTTAGAATTAGTTTTCTCATTCCTCTTCATAAGACCATCTCCCTTAGCGGTAAGATATACGCCAAATATTTAATTGTAGCCGTTATTACGGTATTTCAAATAGTATACCCTTTTGCCGGATAGCTTTCACCTTAAAATGTAAAAAACGAATTAATACTGGAAAGTAAGCGGGTTCAACTAGTCACCGCTGGCCTTGAAATTATATATTGGGCGCAAGTGTGACAGGATGTCAGCGGTTTCGTGTAAGTACTCCTGCAAGACCGCCTCAGTCTTGTAGGCCATCGGAGCCTCATCAAGCGTATCCTTGCGTACAGAGGTAGAGAAGATCCCGTCCATACTCTTCCTAAAATCCTGTAGAGATAATACACGCTTGGC
This sequence comes from Clostridiaceae bacterium, assembly GCA_012839385.1. Lineage (GTDB taxonomy): Bacteria > Bacillota > Clostridia > Saccharofermentanales > DTU023 > UBA1046. The sequence continues at coordinate 29,610 of DUNL01000179.1, read as the reverse complement.
TTCCCTTCTCGACATTACGCGACCGGCTCCATGCGGGGCTGACCAGTTCCAATCTTTATTGCCTTTGCCCATACAGATAAGTGAGCCATCTCTCATATTCAAAGGGATAAGCATTTTTTCACCCTTTTGAGCGGAGATCGCGCCCTTGCGCAGTATCATCGTTTCCAGATCAATATAGTTGTGTATTGTGGTAAATCTTTCGCCCGTTCGCCAGCCCATACCGCCGATGATAATCTCAGCCATCGCCTTTCTGTTCTGAACGGCGTATTCTTGCATAATTTTCATATCATGCAGATATTCTCGCAGAGGCCGACCCTCCAGATAGGCCAGATCTCGTGGCATATGTGGTTGCATTTTAGCTGCCTGACGCTGGTAGTGCAGGGCGACCTGAAGACCCAAATGCCTTGAGCCGGAATGAATAACCAGATATAGTTGTTCGTCCTCAGCGCGATTTACTTCGATAAAGTGGTTGCCGCCGCCGAGTGTACCCAATGACAAGCGAGCGCGATCCAGCTTTAAGCGCTTGTCATTTTTACCACCTTGACGGCAGTGGAGCGAGTCAATGTCAACCCTGTCTAAAAAGGCATGTGGTTTCTTACGAATATCGTAACCGGAAGGAATCTTTGCGTAGATGAGGCGATCCAGTCGCTGACAATCAATACTATCTTCTTCAATTTTGGTCGTCAGCATACCGCAACCGATATCTACGCCGACCAGATTCGGCACGACATAATCCTTGATGGTCATAGTTGTGCCAATCGTGCTACCGGCTCCGGCATGGACATCGGGCATAACGCGAATTTTACTTCCTGCCACAAAAGGCTGGTCCACAAGGGTCTGAATCTGCTTACGAGCAGTTGGTTCCAGATCTCTTGTGAACACCTTAGCCGTATTATATTTCCCTGATACCAATATCACTTTTTGAACCTTCTGATATTAAGAGCTTCTGTCGGAGCCCCTAATAACTATCTGCCTAAGCTATCCATAGCAATAGTTACGCCTTAACTCTGTAAGGATATTCTAGCAAAGAAGGCCTTGGCAAACAGTAACGTTAGAATTTGATAATCACAAGAGCTATGATCTTCTCAAGATAGATGTATACAGCATACCCTGAGGAGTAAATTCGCTCTTAAAGAGATTGACGCTGGGTAGCTTGATTTGCTCCGAGCTAAGAGGTAATTCAGATACCAAGTCGCCGAGCGGCACATCCAGTCGCGCTCGCCGAGCCAAAGTAACATGAGGCTTCCAATTACGCTTCGCCACCGGAAAATTATTCTTCTTAAGGCCGTCATTGATTTGCTCCAACACTGTCAACCAAGCCTCACTGGCATCTAATTTAGCATAAATCAGATCTCCGTCATTACGTCTCAGTGTCCCATAACCTGTGATTGACGCGGTAAGTTTATCCCAAACCGGGAAGCGCGCTCTCATCATCACTTCCTGCAAGAGCAGAACTTCTTCCTTGGTGACCTCGCCGATAAAGTGCAATGTCAAGTGCAAATTTTCCGGCTTTGTCAAGGACAAGCCGGAGCAATTAGCGGCTAAAATATTTTGAGCCCGCTGGAGAACATCCAGATGTTCAGGAGCTAGTGATGCAGCGATGAATAATCTCATATCAATAATTCTCACAATCTAATCAAGATAATTCTATTTTACTATGTCAGTATCAAGACACCAAAAATAAAAGTATTGAGAGCAAACTCAATAATTTGATAGCGACTTAAACTTGAGTATATCACAGGCAGATTCTTATTCCCGGCGCTCTGTATACCGGATCATCAACAAAACTCTAATACTAAGAGTGTTAAAATGACGTTAAGTTTGCGGATTTATAATTTACCTACACTTTACAGTTGAAACACAGTGCCAATTTTAATTTAACCCGCCGGTTGCTATAATGTATAAGGTCTTTTAAAGTGACTGATATCATAGATCACTTAGATAGCGATGAAGCCGGCGCCGGAGAAAATATAATGGAAAGAAAGGCCCGGAAAGCAATGAAAAACCGTCGCGATTACCGGGATCGTAAACTGAGAAATATTGAACCGTATCTACCGCAGTTAGAGGAGGACATCATTACCATGATGGCAGAGAATTTAATCATAGAGGTCAGAAATCTTACCAAGAAATATGGCGATCTGGTCGCGGTTGATGATTTCGATCTCCATGTACAGAAGGGAGAAATCCTAGGTTTATTAGGGCCAAACGGCTCCGGTAAGACCACTGTTATCAACACGATTTTATCATTGCTCAAATATGAAAGCGGCAGTATAAAGGTATTTGGTGAAGAGTTAAATCCCGGACGCTATGATTTGAAAGCCAGAATCGGTATTGTGCCTCAGGAGTTGGCCTTTTTTGACAATCTTAGCGTCTACCAAAATATTGACTATTTTTGTGGACTCTATATTGATGACAAAGAAAAAAGAAAAGAATATGTGGAGACCGCGATTGAGATAGTAGATATCGCCAAATACAAAAAATTTCTACCCAAGCAACTGTCCGGAGGTCTCAAAAGAAGACTCAATGTGGCCTGCGGTATCGCGCATAAACCGGAGCTGATTTTCTTGGATGAGCCTACAGTGGCTGTTGATGCTCAGAGTAGACAGTTCCTCCTCGACAATGTAAAGAAACTGCGCGATAACGGCTCAACTATCGTTTACACTACCCATTATCTGGAAGAAGCCGAGTATCTATGCGACCGCATAATAATTATGGATTCAGGTAAAAGCATGGTCTGTGGTACCTCAGACGAGCTTAAGCATAGTATTACCGTTAAAGAAAAGGTGACAGTCACTCTTGACGACGACTATGAGAATATTGAAGAGCGAATAACCGCGATGGGAAATGTTCTCGATATCAATAAATTGGCAGACAGAAAATATCTGATCCGCTTTCAAAAATCAAACTCTAATTTGAAACAGCTATTGGATTATTTCGCTAATAATAATATTGACTTCCTGGAAGTTTATAACGAACTGCCCTCACTTAATGACGTTTTCTTTGAATTGACCGGTAAGGAGCTTAGAGACTGATAGATAAGACGGGCAAATAGACACCGGCTAAAGAGGCATAAGCCGCTCGGTCGGCGGGGAATACTAAATCGAGATAGAGTCCAAGCAGACAAAGAATGACAAAAGCTTTGTAACTATATATCGGCACTAAGGAGCCAATGATAAATGAAGAATCTCTGGGTTAACATAAAATATATGTTTATCGATACGATACGGGATAAAGCGGTAGTCTTTTGGTTACTAGCTTTTCCCATTCTCTTGAGTGCATTTTTCTTCATGGCCTTCAAAGATCTGGACAATTACGATCTGACTAAAATCAATGTCGGCATTGAGCAAAGTAATCCTTATTATGAAATATTAAATTTTGTTGACGTCCTGGAACTTAAGGAAACGAGCAGTGACGAGGTTGAAAATTTATTAAAAGAGAAAGAAATTGTAGCTTATATAAAAGATGACGGCGATCTTTTGATTAAAGATTCAGGCATCAATGTCAGCATTGTCAAAAATATTATGGATCAGATAGTCCAGATGCGGGAAATGCGGCTGCCGATGGAGCGATATGATTTTGAGGTAGTTTACACTCAGGATAAGACGGTTGATATGACCAGTGTTAACTACTATATGTATACCCTGGTCGGCATGATCTCTATTTACGGCTACTATATCGCTGTAAGTCTCTTTTCACTCTATCAGGCCAATATCTCCACTCTGGGCGCCAGACTCAGCGTTTCTCCCCTGAATAAGTTAACCGTCGTAATCACTTCCGCGTTCGTCTCCTTTATCTTTAGCCTTATGGCGAACGCGTTGGCTTTGGTTTTCATCCATTTAGTCTTGGGAGTTAAGATTATTGTCAACTTGGGACCGTCAATATTAATTCTCTTGGGAGCCAGCATATTCTCAGTGGCGCTGGGGGCTGTTATTTCCACCTCCAACAAGATGGGACCTGAGATGAAGAGTGGCTTGGGTACGGTTATCACTCTGACACTGGCCTTCTTAACAGGCATGATGAACCCAACTATCAAACACTTTATAGAAGATAAGCTTCCCGTTCTGGCGGCCTATAATCCGGTCAATATCGTTAACGATTCGCTGGTATCCGTTAATGTGCTGGGATTAGACACCGGTGATATTGCCATACCTTTGCTCAGACTGATCGCGCTCTCATTGGTCTTGTTTGTGTTGTCCATGATCTGGATAGGGAGGAAAACATATGATAGTATATAAAGCTTTTCTGAAGCTAACCTGGCGCAAGAAGTTTATCATAATCGCTATCGTCGGTGTTTTCCTAGCGATATCTATCCTAATTTCCAGTCAAGTTACGGAAACTCTTAGTTTTGAGGATGTGTCATTAAACATAGGACTGGTTGACCATTCCGATTCCCCGTTATCCCGAGACCTGATCTCTTATCTGGAGGAAAGCAATAAAGTCACGGTTGTAGATGAGGATGAGACAGAGTTAAAACGTGGTATTTTCAATAATCGCTACTATGTAACTATGGAGATCTATGAGGATCTGGAGCGAAATGTGCTAGAAGGCAAGGAAGCGATTGACATTATTAAAAACCGTGAGTCGGCTTATGCTTTCTTCGGTGAGCTGCAAGCGCAGAAGTTCTTGATGTTCGCGAAAGCGACATATGAGAACGGCAAATTCGACACCGACAAAGTACTGACAGCCTTGAAGTCGGAATCCGAGGTTAGCTTCTTGGAAGAAGGGATCCAGGCAGATCAGAACTATCTGCGGTTCTATTTCAATTCCGCCGCCTATATTAGCTCTATGCTTACTTTCCTGGCTGTAGGGATGGTCATGGCGGATTTTGGTGATGAGCAACTGCAAATGAGAAACAATGTTTCAGGTAAGAGCGCTATCTCTTTCCAACGGGAATTGTTGCTCGGGCAATTAACCTTGATCGTTGTCTCATTATTGCCCGTAATGCTGTATCCGATTATTTCCGGCGATGCCAATCTGGATTTTTATCTGAGAAATATCGGCTTGTTTGTGCTTAATATTTCATTGTTATGCTTAGCGATTATCAGTATTTTTAACTTTGTCTTCAGCCTAACTAAGAAGCACAGTGCCCTCGCGGCGATCGGCAATGTATTTTCCTTGGGCTTTGGCTTTATCTCCGGGTCCATGGTGCCCCGAGAATTGCTACCGGATTTTTCCCTTTTTGTCGCTCGGTTCTACCCAATCTATTATTTTATAAATATTAACAATGCCTTTTTCGAAGCCGATTTCAAATTCAAGGATATCCTGCCTGATCTCTTGGTACAGGTAGGATTCATTGTCGGCTTTTTCTTCTTAGCTCTCTTAGTGAATCGCTTGAAGCAAAAGCAATGGCGAATACAGACTTCTTCTTGAGTACGGTAAACGTACTTCCCTCCCCAAAAGCTGCTCCGAGGAGCAGCTTTTGCTTTGCCCTGATTCTCATGTTACAAAAACATACAATCTTTTCCCCTACACTGAAGCCAGTTGTAGGAAGATGAATTTTTCATACAGCTTTAATACTGACAAATAAGGAGAGTCCCATGGGAATTAGAGAATCAATCAGAAAGAGGCGCAGCTATTACGATATAAATAAGGAACTATCCGTTGACACTGATCAAGTTATTGAATGTGTAAAAGAAGTGGTTTCCTTAGTGCCCGACGCCTATAATATGCAAAGTTCCAAAGTAGTCATCGCTCTTAATGAGTATCAGGATCAACTCTGGGACACGATCTATGATATTTTCGCAGGCAAGGTCAAACGCGAGAAAATTGACAGCTTCAAAGCCGGAGCCGGAACTATTCTTTTCTTTATCGATGAGGAGATTGTCAAAGGTGTACAAGATAAATTCCCCCGCTTCGCCGAGGAGTTTGCCGGTTGGTCCGCGCAAGCCAGCGCGATGCTTCAGTTCTCTGTCTGGAGCGCCCTCAGAGATCTGGATATTGGAGCCTCATTGCAACACTATAATCCTGTTATAGATGATAAGGTCAAAGCAATGTTCAATATCCCCGCTCATTATAAGCTCATGGCCCAGATGCCCTTTGGAGGCATCGGTAGTGAGCCGGACCCAAAAGCGAAAGTGGACATCGCGGAAAGAGTAAAAGTCTTCAAATAGTTTTTGGTGTCAGGAAAAATTTTGATTGGTATAAGATCGTTATAAATAAAGACAAGAGTGAAAGTCTTTATAATTTTTTTGATCCTCGCTAGAATTATTGGGAACCTTTTTATTACTTAGATCGTCTAATAGATGAACTAAGACCAATAACGGTATTAGTAATTACTCGCGCCAAGAGCGCGCGAACAAAAAGTGAGGATATTATTATGAGAAAAAATCTGAAAAAGATCCTAGTGGGGATTCTAGGTCTGGCGTTGGTTTTAGGAATGTTTTGGGGACTTTCCGTACTGACCGCGCCTAAGCAATTGCATGCTATGCCGACCGGAGGTAATGACAATGTGGACGCGAATATTGTCACAGCTACAGGTATTGGCAAAATTTCACTAGAACCGGATATCGCGTATCTTAACTTAGGTGTTGAAAGCGAAGATAAAAACGCGGCCAAAGCATCAGCCGATAATGCGGCTAGCATGGACGCTATACTAAAAGCAGTTAAAGCTGCAGGTGTTAAAGAACAAGATATTCAGACCAACGATTACAATATCCAGCCACAATACGACTATTCCAGAAATAAGCCTGTTTTCAACGGCTATAAAGTGACACATTATATCAAGATAAAAGTTACTGAAATTGACAAAGCCTCGACAATACTTGACAAAGCCGTCCAAGCAGGTGCTAATCTGGTCTCAAATGTCTCCTTTGATGTAGCAGACCGCGGCCAAGTCTATCAACAGGCTCTGGAGGCAGCAGTAAAGGATGCCAAGCTTAAAGCCGAAACCATGGTTAAAGCCGGAGATGTCACCGGTGCCCTTAAACTCTATAGAGTTAGTGAAGCCTACTACAGCGCGGAACCTATCTACGACCCGTCTCCCATGAGGGACGCAATGGCCGCAGAAGCTATGGATACCAGTATCAGTACCGGCATAATGGAAGTAACTGCCCAGGTTCAAGTTACCTTCACTTGGGAGTAGGGGGGAGAATAATACCGAATTTTAATGGCCACTATTCAAGAAAACTGTGTCTTTTAATTTAACTACCGATCAATTTATATTAGATAGAATATTAATAGAGAGTATCTCAAAGCTACTAAAGTGAGAGAGCACTCTCTATTAATTTTACAGGATCCGTGCAATTTGCCATTATTGAATCGATAAGGGTCCTGCTTGTTATGTTTAGTAGAGTCATTCCTGTTCTGAGTGATGCGTTCTGTTGCTGTTAGAGAGCTTGTGAGGTAGAATAACGAAAAACTATGTGGATTTAATTTATGATGGCTTATGAGAGTTACAGAAAATACAGTAAAGTTACTCTGACTCTGACGACTACATTGCTGTGGAGGAAGCAAGCTAGACCACTGATTTAAAGAAATAGAGTGTTTGGAATCACTGGATCGCTACTGATTCTTTCGCGAGTCGCAGTCGTTTTTCCTGGTATTGTGTTGGCGAAAGCGCCCCTATGATAATCTTGCCAAAACTCAAAATTATAATAATTTTGTGAGATAATAAAAGGGTAATGCCAAGAAAACATGTCCTGAGAGGATTTTATGGAAGAACTAAAAACAATTAATATTAAAGATCTGATGTTTATTTTGTTCCGCTCGTGGCGGCTTATTCTAGCTTGCATACTTGGTTTTGCGCTCATAGCCGCTATCTATACGCGGATTCTACCTATACAGTACATCACTCCTGAGCCGAAAAAGGAAGAAGTAGAGTCGACGGAAAAAACTACCGCCCCAATCTTTATTTGGGAGGAGAACGAACCGGAAAAATTGGAAGACAAGTACGGCGAGATCGAAATCCAAAAAATGTTACAGGACTTTGCGCTCAAAAACCGCGAAGGAATTAATATAAACAACCAGATCAATGCTCTGAATGACTCCAATAAAGCTTTGCGAGATAGTCTGAAGAGTGACCTCTATTTGCAGATTGATCCTGAGAATAGAGTAAATAAGAGACTCGTTGTTCACTTGACTCTTGATAAAATTGCAGGGCGAACTGAGTTTGAACATTCAGTGGCCAAGCAAAATCTGGGAAGTTTCTACATGAACTCGATTAAGGGAAATAGCTTTTATCAGCGCATCGTGGCGGCAGGTCTTATTTCTTATGAGCCGGATGATATTAAGGGGCTATTTCAAGTGCGTATGACCCCTCAAGGAGGAATCAATATAGCCATTACAGGTCCGGAAGAAGAGCTTAGAGAAACTCTATATCGACTGACCATCGAAGAGATCGAACGTATAAACATTGAAGATGTTCCTGTTTTTCTACCTCATGAGATGAAATTGGAAGAGCTGGAAGATGAAACAGTCAAAGACAGCTTTATCGATATTAAAAAATCGGAAACCACGCGCCAGATCAAAGAAAACGAAGAGGAAATCGAGAGGCTACAGGAGCAAATGAGGGAAGCCCTTGATAGACAGCACAAATTTGATCTAGAGTACCAAATAGAGGTAGAAACGCGTCTTAAACAGGAAGTAGTTGATATCATAGCCGATACTATGCGAGCGAACGCGGTTAAAGAGAATGCGATTGAGAATCTAACCAAAGCCATAATGGATTCTAACATAAAAAGTGAAGAACTTCAGGAGATCGCTGACGACATCATCATAAAATACAAAACGACCAATAAAGATGAGGACACTTTAAACGAGATCAAAGCTCTATACTTGACAAGTGATAAGATTATAATTAATCGGAATGATTCTGTGAGGAAAGAGCCTCTGCCATTGGAACCTAAGCCAAAAAAGTACAAGCGAAATATTTTCATGGGAGCCTTCTTAGGCTTGTTGTTGGGTGCGTTTTTGTCAATATTGAAACACTGGAAAGAATTAGCTGGATACGATGTCAAGGCGATTACCTCCTGGCAGAAACTTTTTTATATCGGGGAAATAAGCGGTAAGCATCCAAATACAAAAAGCAAAAAAGGAATCTTGTCCTTTGTGGATTCTTTCATTGACAAAGTTTTCGATAAACAATTTAGTCCAGAGCAACAAGAAGAAGAACTGACTTATGTCCATCAGATCATAAAAGGCCTTTTGATAGAAAATAAAGATGAAGAGACCAAGATTGTCGTACCTGGTGTACTAGAGGATCTAAAGAAAAATCCTGTTTTTGATCGTTTGAAAACAATAGCCCAAACAGAAGATCCCCATCTTGAACTAAAAGCTATATCGGATCTTCAGAGGGATTCGGACGCCGTTAAACATCTGCGCTTTTCTGATGCGGTTCTCTTTGTACGTTCTTCTTCTGATGATGGGGATAGCTTTGTTAAGGAAGTTCAGCTTGCTAAGGGTTACGACATACCAATTTTAGGTGTTGTTGAAGTTACTACAAAGTGGTAAGACAAACAAGGGCATAAGTAGATAATTTTGAAGGAACAGCGCTGAATACCTATACTTAAATTATGGGGTTTCCTTATTGAAAATCTTATGTAATTATGGTATTAGCATCTTGTTCTAGATCTAAATTATCTATATCAGTGAGACTATCGTGGTGAGGTATGTATGACAAAGAAGCGTTTGTGGCAGACTTTGAGACTGTGGATGAAATTATCAAGCAAAGATCGTGTTGAATACCTGAGAAAGAAAAAAATCTTTAATTATATTGGGGAAAATGTAACTATTATGGATCGTAAAATCCCTTTATTTCCAGAGCTTATACGAATTCATAATAATGTTAGAATAGCTTCTAATGTTACTTTTATAACTCATGATATTACTCATTTTATGCTTAATACAAAAGAAGGAAATGTTGTATATGATGAAGTTGTAGGTTGTATTGAGATAATGGATAATGTTTTTGTTGGAAGCAATGTTTCGATCTTAAATAATGTACGTATTGGACCTAATGCTATCGTTGCAGCAGGAGCAGTTGTTTCAAAAGATGTCCCTGAAAACTCAGTAGTTGGTGGTGTTCCTGCAAAGATAATTTGCTCTATTGACGAATATTTACAGAAAAGAATAATCCCTTATCCCTCACAATATGCCCCAAAGCACCAAACGGTTTCTTCTGAATTAGTAGATTTCATGTGGAATGAATTTCTATCATGTAGATCTTAGCATCATTTGTATATTTCATATTCAAATTTACCTTTGAATAAATATTTTAATTTCCGAGGTATATCTAAAGAATGCCCTACACGCACATTGAGCTGAATTGCAATTTTTACTCAGAGTTTTTATTGCCTGTTGAATGATATTTGTAATAAATTTCAAATGATGAAGCGACTTGAGTATTTTATGTAAGCAGTTGTTGAGTGTGCGAATACCGCTTGTTCTAAAAATGTAATTTGAGTTATTAGCTGTGTGTTTTTCATGCATTTTTTACAGATCTGAACAATATAATGATTTTTTTGCGCTTTTTCCAGACAAAATAGGAAAGGACACACAAAGCTACAAAAATCATCAAGTACCTGACAACAGAATGCTTATAAAAGTAGAGGATTAGAATAGAAGCGACAAGGAGACTTAATGAGATTAGAATGATCATCTTAATGTTGACGATACACTTATACCCAGCTTTTCGAACAAAAATGTAATTCAAAATAAATAGAATCATGTAGGATACGATGTTGATATATATCAGTATTTTTACTCCGTAGGAACGGAGTAAAAATACTTTCGCGAAGATATTACCAACTGTGACTGAACATGTAGCAATGGCTGTTAAAACAACATTCTTATCATACGTTAGGACAATAGTGAAAAGGGATACCAAAGTCTGCAGAAATACGGCAACGACAAATCCGGGAACTAAATTAACAGCATCATTATATTTTGCTCCCCCTAGAATCCAAACTATCTCAGGCGCTAATATAATGACAGCTAAGGATATCAAAAACAACACCATAATAAACACTAGGGTATTTTTCCTTATTTTATCGTAATTCTTTTGTTCTAAGTTATCCATTAACCAAGTGATTAGGGCATTTGTGAGCGCTTGAAAAAGTATCGTCAATATTTGTACGGTACTCATAGCGATACTGATAACTGAAGTATGATCCGCCCCTACTATATTTTTAGTTATTGTTATATTGGTTGAGATCAACAAATAGGCAGACAAATTATGGAAAAGCAACGGGATCGAAAGTTTAAATGAATACTTGCAGTGATCAAGGCGGAAGACTTTTCCTCTGTTGATCATAACTAAAGCACAAAAGAAACCTACTAGAGAAATTGGCCCGAAGAATCCGTATATACGTGCAGCGAGCTTCAAAGAATCATCGAGCAGTATAACAAGCAAGACAGACACCAATGTGGGTATCAAAAAGGATATGGCTGAGATAACCATGACTGATTTGTACCTGTAAAGGGTTCGCTCTCGTGCCAGATAAATGGCTTTACAGGATTGAAACATGAGAGTTATAAACAGAATGTGAATAAATTCAGCTGGAATGGAGACGATCTTAAAGATCCACTCGCCCGCCGCAAGAAAAATTAAATAAAAGATAGACGTTAGTCCAATGCTCGCAAAAGTAACTGATGAGATATATTGATCGAAATTTTTTTGATAATCGTAATAAGCTCTATTCAAGGTATTATACAATTCAGCACCTGTGATGATTACTAGCGTTGCTTGCCAATTGGCATAATTGGAGAATTCACCAAAATCAGCTCGACTCATCAGACGTGAAAATATCGGAATTGTCAAAAATGCTAGGCCTCTCAAGAGAACGTTTCCTATAACGTACCACATACCTGCTTTAAGCGCGAGGGACGTATCTCCACGTTTAGTCGTCATGTTAACGGAGTACCTCCCTCCAAACAAACTCTATTTTTATTGATTAGCATACGAGCAGAGTAGCCTCGTAGCAATATAAAAACTAGATATAGCATGAAAAATGTCCCATGTGTATGCGCGCTGAATATAGAAACAACAATCGTGACGATTGCGACTAGGGCATATGAAGTTTCCAACACTAAAACACTTCGAAAATAATAAATGTACGAAAGAATTAAACCTACCAAGCCGTATTTGTACATCGTTGCGACAAAACCTGACAAATTGTAATTGATCCCTTCAACTGATTCTGAAACTCCTAACCACAACTCACGACCAGAGAGGCCTCTAATGAGATTAAATCCTCTTGTTGTTCTACCAGATATTGCGCTGCTCCCTTCATTTCTACCCCCAATTATTCTGTCAACACTTTGAGAGAAGAAAGGAATTGACACATATAGAACTAGAAATAAACTTAAAAATAAAAGAATGATCAATATACTTCTAAAGGTGAATAATCGTGACATTTTAAGTTTTTTCTCCTGTCGATCAAAGAGCAATAGATAGGCCAACCATGAGGCTGCTAAGACTCCAATTGCCATTCCCGATGTTGATAATAATAACCCGAACGATAGGAAAAGAGCGTATTTTAAATTCAATTTCGATCGTATTCGTGAAAACAAAAGCAAGAGAAAAATAGGGTAAATATACAAAAACATATGTGACGGTTCGAGGAAAAATGCGGAAGGTCGATAAAACTTACTTACTATGCCTTTAATACCTATTAGACCCGTTTTGGCTAGAAGCACCCAATGCTCTGCCTCTGGCAGGAGAAGCTTTGTGTAGACGAGCTGAAGATGGAAACGTAACAAGTAATAACAAATATATTGCAAAAGGATCAGAGCACAGGCTAATATTGCGACTCTTGTGGCGATGTTAATAAAATAATCGAGATCAATACACCCGAAAGCTGCCACAACAAAGTAGAAGATTAGGAGAGAGTAGTGCGAGAACTTAATAAAATCTGAACCATGGTCAATAATTCTAAAGATAAAATACACAATTAGTGGTACAACGGATACCAAGTCGTATAAATATAATCTGACTGAACTCTGCATGATACGAAAAAGCAAAATAGGAAACAGCGCAACTAGCACAGTGACTCCCGCGTTGAATAAAGGTCCTTTATAATGTTGCAGAAGCGGGACAATTGCCAGAAAAATAACGCAAAATCTGTCGATCGCAGAAAACATACGCGTCCTACTTATGCACACCTTGCCCGTTTGAACTGATGTCAACATATTATCGTTAATCATACAATGAATCATAAGATTTACACAATGAAATCCTAACGATTACAAGTTAATTATCATCTCTAGGTATCTTGAACATACACCATATCAGCGAAGCTAATTCATCGCTTATTTCATGCCTCTCTGGCTAAAGTTCTACGGCATACGCTGTGCTCTTCTCTTTGCAGCCTACTCGCCAAGTTTGCCGATGATTTTCGCGGGGACTCCGCAACAACAAAGTTGCAGCTGAACCTGGCATTGCTCAAAGCTCAAAATGGTCGCATTAGGTCCAACAAAGACATTGTCGAGATTTAAAATGCATCATCTTGATTCCTGGAACTCATTCGTCTTAAATTTTTCATCAGATATTTTATCTATAATATTGGCGTTATGTCAAGAAAACGGCATTCATCAAATATTTTGTCCTTGAAATAAATCAGTCATTAGCATAAGTAGTAGCTACCAAGTTAATTAATAAACAATACAATTGTAAATATCTTCATCATTTTAACACCCAATTTATGTAACTAGACATCCATATTAATTAAAATTTTGTAAATAGGAAAAGATGAGCATCACCTAAGTTAACTTATTTTGCAACCTTAAGGAGCGTGGCCTGCTAGGTCTCAGTTAGTTGTCTCAAATATAAACACCGACTTGGCAAAATTGACAATAAATTTCTTTACAGTAGCAAGCAGGCATTGCAACAATTACATGTCAACATCCTACTGAATATTCCACTTGTCCCTACTTTAGCTTTTTCGGAACTTATAACAGGAAAGCAAGAATATGTTAGAGTGATTACACAAGTGAATGATAAAATGTACTAAAGAAATTGTAATCTTTCCAGATTTCGAATAATACATATGATTAATAATGCTATTATCGACAGAACACCTGTGGGAGTATGTGTCAGCCAAAACTTTCAATGCGTAAACTTATATATTATCGCTTGATGAGACACTATTAAGTTCTAAAGTTTATAGCATTCTTTTACAATACTTACTCTATTTTTATTATCGAACTAATAAATATATGTATAATATGTTTTGAATTGTTGAAGCAACTGGAGGACTTTTTTTATGAAAGCACTAGTTTTAGCTGGAGGAATACCGCAATCGTATTTGATAGAGGAATTAAAAAGGAGAGGAATATTTTCTCTCTTGGCTGACCAAAATAAAAATGCACCGGCGGTAGAACTAGCAGATAAATTCTTTATGATTTCCGCACTTGATGTAGATGGAATCAGGCAAATCGCTATCGAAGAGAAGGTTGATTTTGTAATTTCCGTTTGTGCTGATCAAATGTTGCTAGTAGCAGCAAGAGTCTGTGAAGAACTGGGACTTCCATGTTACATAGATTATGAAACTGCAAGAAATGTTTCTAATAAAGAATATATGAAACGTATTTTTTTCGAAAATGGCATACCGACATCGAAATATTGTGTTTGTTCCGATTTTTCTAAAAACATAATTGAGGGCTTAGAATTTCCTCTTGTTGTTAAACCTGTTGATACATATAGTTCAAGGGGGGTCATAAAAGTTAATGATCTTAATGAGCTCAAGGACGCTTTCAATAATGCGATAAAAATTAGTAGGACTGGAACAGCAATAATTGAAGAGTTTGTAAAAGGTGATGAAGTTAGTGTTGATATTTATGTTGAAGACGGCGTAGTAAATATCCTATGTATTCGCGCCTTAGACAAAGTGCCGGGAACAAGCGGATTTGTTATCAATCGAGGCAGATATCCTGCAAAACTAGCTGATGAAGTAAGAACAAAGATCCAAAATGTAGCTCAACTAATAGCTAAATCATTTAAGTTGAGGAATACTCCGATGTTAATTCAATTGTTGATTGATGGCAATAGTATTAGTGTGGTTGAATTCTCAGCACGGACGGGCGGAGGGATAAAGTATCGTTTGATTCCTAAAATATCTGGCTTTGATGTAGTAAAAGCTGTCCTGGATTTAACCCTCGGCAATAAG
The DNA here is from genome assembly GCA_012839385.1 of Clostridiaceae bacterium. GTDB lineage: Bacteria > Bacillota > Clostridia > Saccharofermentanales > DTU023 > UBA1046. The sequence continues at coordinate 14,509 of DUNL01000179.1, read as the reverse complement.
CCTCTTTTTAAAGCGTATCAGTATGACGGCTATATTATAGATGAGTTTTTATATTGTAAGCCCGGTATATTAGATCATGTAAGTGGTTTAGAGGAGTTATTTCAAAGCGGAGTTATTGATCATTACGAACAATATAAGATTAAAGGGCATAAGTTTGGTGAGATCAGTAGCAGTGGAGATAGACTTGCATATTTTTCAATTGATGCTAAAGATTTGAATGAACTGGAAAGATTACAGCAATTAGCCGGGAAAACGGTAAAGGCAATATCTAATACAGGCGAGGACTTAATCCGCCATGATATTGTAAATTTTATTCCCTATTAGAAGTTGTTTCCATATGTTGACTAAAAAATGATAGACTATGCGTTTATGATGGAATGGAATGAGGATCGAATATGAATAAAATGTTTCAATTTCTAGGAAGTATTTGGGATCTTAGTAAGGTTGAGATTCCGGCACAAGTAATAGAACGAACTAAATTAGCACTGCTAGATTACCTAGGAGTTACACTTGCAGGGTATAAAGCTCATAAAGATAAGATAAACAATTTGATAAATAGTTTTGGAAAAAAAGATGGAGAAATTTATCCGGTAGGTATCTCCACCCCAATTAATATTAATAACGCTGTTTTTCTGAATGGATTAAATAGTCATGTATTAGATTTTGATGATGGCACGAATGCGGGAATAATTCACTTAGGTTCCCCTATATTCTCTGTTCTATTAGCCCTAGCTCAAAAGTATTCAATTGAAGGCAGAAAGCTTTTAGAAGCTGCGGTAATTGGCTATGAGACATCTTTTACTATGGCGAGATCTATACAACCGACGCACAAGTTGCGCGGTTACCACGCCACAGGAACTTGTGGTTTATTAGGTATCGCGGTCTCTTCCGCGCATGCGCTTGATTTTAGCCAGGTTCAGCTCAAAAATGCATTTTCTACGGCGTCAGTGTCTGCAACAGGTACCCTTAAAGTGCTAGATGATAAATCTGAACTTAAACCATACAATGTTGCTAAAACTTCCCTGTTAGGATTAATAGCAGTACAGATGGCAATAGCCGGTTTTGAGACACCGGATGACTCTTTTTCCGGTATTAGTGGCTTCCTAAGCCAAATGTATGGTACAGACCAAGTGGAGTTTGTGCCGACATTGCTAGACGGATCTTATGCAGTGGAGAAAGCATATATAAAACCCTATGCTGCTTGTAGATATACCCATCCTTCAATAGACATTGCAAAAGAATTAAGACTTAAAGGGGTGTTAAAACCTGAACAAATTGAAAAAGTTGTTATTAGGACATACTCTCTTGCTGTAAAGAATCATGACCATACAGATATAAAAGGCGTGGCCTCAGGGAGAATGAGTATACCTTATAATTTTGCAGTATCATATCTTTCAGGAGAAACAGGTTTGAATGCTTTTACACCTATTTATCTTGAAAATAGGGATATTTTAGAATTAGCTAGCAAAGTAATTGTTTTGGAAGACGATAACATGACATCCGCATTTCCGCAAAAGACTTACGCAACAGTAGAAATGTATTGTTCAGATGGAAGTATATTGCGTGGAAAGAGTGAACTGCCAAAAGGTGAACCAGAGAACCCCATGTCAAGATCAGAAGTAATTGAGAAATTTGTTAGCCTGGCGGAATATAGTGGTAAAACTACAGAAGAAGCAAACAAAATAGTTTCTACTGTTTTTGACATTGAAAAGGATATTGTAACTATGTTGCAATTACTGAAGTAAGTGATTTTTATAGAAAGGCAAGTAATGGATAAGAATAGTATTAATATGGTTCTTGGCACAATGACGTTTGGTGAATCTGTCTTCGGAGCAGATGCTCTTGCCATGATAGAAACGTTCATAAACGCTGGTTATTCAGAACTTGATACCGCATACGTCTATAACGAAGGACAAAGTGAAATTATTATTGGCGAGGTATTAAAAGAGATTGGGTCGAAGGGAATCCAAGTATCGACTAAAGTCAATCCTAGAATAAGTGGCAAGCTTGATGGCGATGCTGCTTTTAAACAGTTGAACGTTTCTTTAGAAAGACTAGGATTAGATTTTGTCAATATATTTTACTTGCATTTCCCTGACCAGAACACACCTTTAGATTCAATACTTGAAGCATGTGCTGAACTACATTCAGAAGGTAAGTTTGTAGAATTAGGTTTAAGCAATTTTCCTGCCTGGTTAGTTGCTGATGTTTTCCATAGATGTAAAGCAAAAAACTGGGTTTTGCCTACAGTATATGAGGGTGTATACAATCCATTGTCAAGAAAAGCAGAAATTGAATTGAATCATGCGCTGGATTATTTTGGCTTACGTTTTTATGCATATAACCCAATGGCTGGAGGACTACTAACAGGAAAATACATTCACTATGAAGATAATCCTACTGAAGGGCGCTTTACTAATCGACCAAACTATCAAAAAAGGTATTGGAAAAAATCTTTTTTTGATGCGGTGGAGCTGTTAAAAGAGATATGCTTTAAATATAAAATTAGCCTTGTCGAGGCAACCTACCGTTGGTTAGCATACCACTCTATGCTGAATGTTAGTCGTGGTGATGCAATATTGATTGGAGCTTCAAAAATCAATCATTTACAGCAAAATATGGCATCGGTTAAATCAGGCCCTTTGCCTAACAAAATACTCGATGTTTTTAACCGTGCTTGGGAAATGTGTAAGGCAGACAGTCCCCATTATTTTAGATTTTATGGACAAAATTAAACTCATAATCCCCAGTTGAACGGAGGAAACATGTTGAACTTAGAGTTAGTATTTGAGGAGTTGAAGAATAACGGTATAACATTTTTTACAGGTGTACCTGATTCCTATCTAGATGGTTTTTGTAATTACGTTCTTCAACATATGGCGGAAAGGAATATTATTGCAGCAAATGAAGGTAATGCGATTGGTATTGCTACAGGGCATTATTTAGCATCAAAAGAAATCCCCCTAGTGTATATGCAGAATTCAGGTCTGGGCAATGCTGTCAATCCTCTTGTCTCTTTGGTGAATGAAGAAGTCTATGGTATTCCTATGCTTTTGTTGATCGGTTGGCGTGGACAACCAGGTACCGGAGATTGGGTACAGCATGATCTTCAGGGTCGAATAACCCCCAGCCTCCTTGAACTAATGCAGATACCTTTTTCAATCTTAGATGATGACAATGAAAAAATTAGTTCGGTTATAGAAGATGCAGTCACTATCGCGCGTAAATATAGGAAACCTTATGCTCTCATTGTTCCGAAAAAAACGTTAGCCGGTGAAAAAGTGAATTGTCAAGATAATTCATATCCTTTGAGTAGAGAAGAGGCTATTGAAATTATTCTTGATTGTCTTCCTCAAGACACTATTTACTCAGCAACAACAGGTAGGGCAACTAGAGAATTGTTTTTTCTACGCGAAAGAAGAAATGAAAGCAAGAACTGTGACTTTTTGAACATCGGATCTATGGGACACGCTTCTTCTATAGCTCTGTCTATTGCCCTTGAACAAAAAGATCGAAGAGTTGTATGTCTTGATGGAGATGCAGCCGCTATTATGCATATGGGCGCTCTGACGATGGTTAGCAAAATACATTGCCCGAATTTCTTACATGTATTGCTGAACAACGGGGCACACGAATCTGTAGGTGGTCAACCTTCAGTAGGTCATTTGATAGATTTTTCAAAGATAGCGGAAGCTTGTGGTTATCAAACTATTGGGAAGCCTGTATTCAACAAAGACGAGTTGACAGCGGCTTTAAATGCATTGCAGGATGCAGATAGAGCATCATTTATTGATATCAAAGTCCATAAAGGATTGGCTAGTACACTCCCACCACTTGATTTCTCACACCGGGAGGCTATTGATAATCTGATAGAAGAACTAAACTCAACTAAGTGAAAGGATAATATCTTATGAATAGTATGGATGAAACACGAATCTTTTTAGAGACCATTGGACTTCCCGGAGGAGATGCATATGGGCTTCCTTCATCCGAGAAACGTTTTGATGATGGTGGTCAATACAGATTTGAGGTGCCTGGAATCCAAGGGCCTAAGGTCATGAAAGCTTTACTAGAAGCTATGGATAGCCACGACCTTTATTTGCATCGTGTTACACAGACTAGAGGGATTATGCAACTTACTGACGCTGAAATTTGCTCAATGGTTGAACTAGCACATGACTGGAAAACTGATCTGGTTTTAGCAATTGGACCTAGGGCTACTACAGATACATCAGCTTCTGTTCATACTGAAGAAGGTGTGCGGATGGGTTATCGTTTACGCGGCCAGGAGCAAATTGTAAGAGCAGTAGAGGATGTAAAAAGAGCTGACAGATTAGGTTGCAGAGGCTTCTTAGTTTATGATGAAGGTCTACTATGGCTATTAAATCAGATGCGGAATGAAGGAGAAATTTCCGCGGATTGTCATTTCAAGGTATCTGCTCATACTGGTCATGGGAATCCTTGTTCAGCTAAACTGTTAGAGTTAATAGGTGCGGATTCAATAAATTTAGTGCGTGATATCCAGATTCAAATGTTTGGGGCAATTAGAAAAGCAGTTGACTGTCCTTTAGATATCCATACTGAAAACCCAAAGTCAAGTGGTGGTTTTATTCGCCATTATGAAGTTCCTGAGATGATTCGGGTAGCCGCGCCGGTATATTTGAAAACGGGTGGGTCTGTAGCTGCTAGTCATAGTTGGGAGAGTACGGAGGATGATGCTAGAAAACGTGCCAAACAGTGCAGCCTGGTTAAGAGAATGATTGATGAATATTATCCGGAAGCAGTTTGGTCTCCCAAAGGCAGTCTGATTTAGACAAATTTCGTCAAATTTTAGCTATGATGCAATTTGACGTTTGCAAAAGTATTGAGAGGATATATAAGAGATGAGACATCACTATCAATGCCCTGATTTTCCTTTTGTTCATGAGCCGGTTGAGTTTGATAAGTACAGCGATAGGGGATTACTGCAGTATTGTTTAGGTGCTGTAATGTATATGCCGGGCACTAAAGATTTTGGAGCTAAAATAATTAGGAAAGCTGTGCCTGGTCTTACCACTTTGGTTCTCTGTCTAGAAGACGCTTGTCCTGAGGAAGATGTTCCTATGGCGGAAGAGAATATTCTCAACTTACTTGAAACAGTGAATAAGGCAATTGAAGATAAAAGGCTGACTTATAAGGATTTGCCATTAATTTTTGTAAGGGTCCGTTCTCTTGCCCAATTTAAAAGCTTTGCTAAAAGGGTTACCCCATCAATGGCAAAAGCTCTAACAGGTTTTAATTTTCCAAAATTTAATTCTGTTAATGGAGGGGAGTATTTTGAAGTACTAAAAGAAATGAATCTTGAGCTCAATGAGATATTGTATGGCATGCCTATTCTTGAAGACCCTAGAGTAGCGTTGAAAGAAACGCGATTAACGGAACTAATTGAGATAAAAAAAATACTTGACAGTTATAAAAAATATGTATTACAAGTACGTGTTGGCGCTACGGACTTCTCTTCTTGCTTTGGTGTGCGCCGAGGGGTTTATAATACAATTTATGAGATACTACCTGTTGCTGAGTGCTTATCAGATATTTTGAATGTTTTTTCGCGGCATAATGAATATGTGGTATCGGGTCCAGTTTGGGAGTATTTCCGCCAGACAAAAGGCATGATGTTTGAAGAAGTCCAAACACATGGCAAAGATGATTTCTTATTCTATTATCCACCGATACTAAATAATGAAATAGATGGTTTAATAAGAGAAGTTCTGTTAGATAAAGCCAACGGTTTTGTAGGTAGAACTATCATTCATCCTACGCATGTAATATATGTTAATGCTTTAATGGCTGTAACTACGGAAGAGTATGATGATGCCTGCCAGATATTAGATGCTCGAGGTGGCGTAATCAAAAGCGCAAAGTTAAATAAGATGAACGAAATTAATCCTCATACCAACTGGGCTAAGAATGTGTTCATGAGAGCGAAAGCGTTTGGGGTGGTGCAGAATGAACATAGTTATATGGAGCTTTTTTCTACTGCGAATGAGTGACTGCTAATGAAAGAGATATTTTACCTTACAGATCCTATAAGTGATGAGGACGTTAACAAATTGAAAGTTGGAAATATAGTATCATTTTCCGGCAATGTTTACTGCGGTCGGGATGCAGTACTTCCTAAAATTGTTGACATGTATTATGAAGGAAGCCTTGAAGAAAAAGATATTGATTTGCTTGGTAGCATTATTTTCCATACGGCTGTAAGTTCCGCTGGGATTGGAGCAACTTCTAGCAATAAGTTAGAAATTGAAAGTAGTATTGCGCCGCTTTCTGAGGCGGGAGTAAAAATTCATCTAGGTAAAGGTATGTTATCTCAAGCTACGATAGAAGCCCTACAAAAGAATAATTCTATATTTGCTATAATACCTCCAGTTACAGCACTTTTGCAGAGTAAGATAGAAGCCACGGAAGTTATTGCTTTCCCTGAAGAAGGGATGGAGGCTTTTCATCGTCTTCAGATAAATGATTTGAGAATGATTATTGCTGTTGCGCATGGTGAATCTATTTACGGAGAAAATAAATGACTTCTATAGCTGAAAAAGTTAGAGATACTTTAGTCACGGCAGGGTCAACATTTCGTGAAGATAAAAAACAGATATATCGAGAGGCGATTAAGAAGGAAACGAATGAGAACGCTAAATGGGTGTTAGAATCCATTTTGGAGAATGCTATCGTGGCGGAAAAAAATAAGAGCCCTCTTTGTGATGATACCGGCATTCCTCATCTTATGTTGGAGGTCGGGGAAAACCGTATTTTAACCGGTAGTATTTTGGAAGCTATTCATGAAGGTGTAAAGAAGGGTTTAAGTATGTTACCTGGCAGGCCTATGAGTATCCTTGGCAATGAGGAACAAAGAATTGACCAGTCAGGTGGATTAGACCCCGATCCCGCATCTGTTCCTGCCGCCCCTTTGTTGGTCAAGTTGGTTAATGACGATATTCTCAGGTTGCATATTTTACTGCTTGGAGGTGGCCCTGCTATTCGTGGAAAAACATACAGAATCTATCATCAACATAGTATAGGAGCCGTTCAAGATGAAATTGTCTCTTGGGCCCAAGAAGGTGTCAAAATGCTAGGGTGCTCCCCATGTACTCTAGCGATTGGTATTGGCCGGTCACACTTTGAAGCTACTTCATTGATGATAGAGGCACAGATTTATGGGAAATATAATGTGCAGAGTAAACTTGAAAAACAGATAACAAAAAGAGTAAATGAATATGAACTAGGTGCAATAGGTCTTGGTGGGAATACTTCAGTTTTGGCTACTTTCATGCGTGTTGGCCCTCAACGGGCAAGTGGAGTTAGAATAGTAAGTGTATGCCCGTGTTGCTGTGTTGAGCCAAGAGTTGCAAGTATAGATTTATAGAGGATAACTAATAATGTCATACGAAATATATTTATCTCCACCATTTATGGGTGGCAGGGAGCGTGAATTTGTTCAAGACGCGTTTGACAGTAATTGGATCGCTCCGGTAGGTCCCCACATAAAAGCTTTTGAACAAGAAGTCTCGGATTATATAGGGGTTAAATCAGCGCTTGCTCTGACATCAGGAACAGCTGCCATTCATCTTGCTCTTAGATATTTTGGAGTTCAAGCAAATGACTATGTTTTTTGTCAGGACTTCACTTTTATTGGCACTTGTAATCCAGTTCTCTATGAAAAAGCAATACCTATATTTATTGATTCTGAGTTAGATACTTGGAATATGAGTCCTATTGCATTAGAGAATGCCTTTACTTGGGCAGAACAAAATAATAAGATGCCTAAAGCGGTCATCATTTGTGATATATATGGAGAATCGGCGGACTGGGATAAACTTCTACCAATTTGCCGTAAGTATGGTGTACCCGTAATAGAAGATGCCGCGGAAGCAATGGGTTCAGAATATAAAGGTAAGCGCTGTGGTTCCTTTGGTGACATTTCTATTCTGAGTTTTAATGGTAACAAAATTATAACTACATCCGGTGGCGGTATGGTGCTATCCAATAACTGTGAAGCCATCAAAAAAATGCAATTTTGGTCAACACAATCCCGTGAACCTGTTGCTTGGTATGAGCATGAGGAGACTGGATTCAATTATCGTATGAGCAATGTATGTGCGGCGATCGGACGTGGCCAATTATGTATCTTGCCGGACAAATTAAGTCGACGCATGAATATTTTCAATGCCTACAAAGAATCTTTTGAAGATACGCCAGTGTATATTAAAAGTGATTTGTTAGGGGGTAGCAATCACTGGTTAAATGTTTTGTGTTTTGAAGACAGCCCAGTTAGTGCGGGACAGATTGTTGAGGTATTGAAAGAAGCAAAGATAGAAGCTCGCCCGTCATGGAAACCAATGCATATGCAACCATTGTTTAGTGAGGCAACTTTCTTTATGGATGAAGAAAGATTTATTAATGGAAAAGATGCTATAGGTTTAGAAAATTGTATTAGTGAAAGAGTTTTCACCAAATCTTTATGCTTACCCAGTGGGGATGCTTTGACGCGAGAAGAGATTAACTTGATTGCTACAATTATTAAGGACTGTATTTCTTCTAACGATTGAAAAAAGGCTGTGAAGTATTAGTTATCAGTAACATATAAATGAATCACTCATTGTTTAGACGTGTTTTTTACTGGATTGTGAAACATCTTCCACAGTTGCTGACGTAGTATGTACAAAGATAGGAATTTACAAGACTGTTTTTAAAATATTTTCTTATTCCTTAGCTAGCTAAAAAGAGACAAATCTAGCCGTGACTGTACTGGTGGTCCATAATCGGTAAGAATGGATGAAAGTTAGCTGTCTTAATATGTCTTAAGCCCCCTTAAGGGGTCAAATAGATCTCAAAAATCTACGATCCTGGCGTTTGATATGAGTACGAATCTTACCACATACTGAAAAAATTAAACCTTCAATGTACGGTATAAAGAGACACGACAACAAAAATCCAAGGGAAAACCGTGGAAGAATGGTGTCAACAGTAACACTATTCCGTGGTGACCTAATATTATCGCCAGAAACAAGTGCTGCAATCCATATAGCGCCGCCTGTCTAAGGAAGAAGTCTGTCTCTCAACTTTACCGGAATCAGATCCTGAGAGCCGTAAGTATGTAATCGCAATCCAGATTTGCCTCGGCGATCTGGAATTAGAGATTTCGTCCGGTGTAAGCTTGAAGAGCATCCAAAGCGTGATAGAGCAACTGAAGCACTAAATGATTACCAGTCCAAAGACAATATCAAACTGTCCTTGGGTTACACGGATCTGTTAAGGGAATTGACGCTTACCATACAATTATTTTTAAAGAATAAATCAAAAATCTTTAGGTCATTTAATTCTAGCATGACAGTAACTATCAGAATTCAGTGATATAATTAGACATCATTATTGTTATTAGACGCAAAGATTTTTAGACAGAAAAAGAGTTGTTGACGTACAGTTTTATTATACAAATTCTTTCTGTTGTTAGAATATTGAGTGTTGTATTTATATGCAACAAAAACAGTAGGAGAAACTTATGACTAACTATGAAGTATTGCTAAGTAAGATTAGAGAATTAGGAATGGATTATAAATGGTCAAAAATGTTTGTAAAGAAATTAGCGGATGATGAAAAATCTTTTGTAGTTTCTGATGAAGAAAAACGTTGGGCCTTGGAGAGAGGTTTTTTCCCTGGCAGAATTGAACTGTATGGTTTGAATGAAGACAATTACAAATATTATATTCCAGACTTTAACTATTTTATGCTGCATCCGATGAATAACCATTTTAAAAAATGGTTAGATAAAACCACATTAAAATATGTACTTAACAGTAATGACTGTGCCAGTACTATGCCGGAATACTATGTTTATGTAGAGAATGATGGTAGCTTTACCTATCTTATGGATGCCCCAACTAATATAAAAAAGGATAAAGATTTTCTAATAAACCTACTTAAGAATAAAGGTGTTTTAGCAATGAAGCCAAACTCTGGAACATCAGGAGGACTTGGTTTTATTAAGTTAGAGTGCAAAGAAGGGCAGTTGAAAGAAAATAATGAAGTAACTGATTTGGAAAGATTCCGTAAAATTAAAAAATCTATGCGTAATTATATAATTACTGAATATATAAAGCAACATAAAAATTTAACACTGATATGGGGAAAAAGCGAATGTACCTTAAGGGTTATTATGGTTAAGGATCCTAAGTTAGACATCTATGCACCACATACATGGTCATGTGCAATATCATTTGCTAGATTCGGAACATCTATTTCTGGTGGGGCAAGTAACCTTTCTTCAGGCGGCATTGGTGTAGGTTTTGATTTTGATAGTGGAGAATATTATAATTTTGGCATTAGATATAAAAGATTTTGTCCAGAAGGCAAATGGATTAATCATGGTCATCCAGATACTAATATAATTTGGAAAGGATTAGGATTGCCAAATTGGCCTTTAGTTAAAAGAAAAATAATGAGTATATGTCAGCATATATCTTCGCTTGATTACCTTGGCCTAGATATAATTATTACTGATGATGGAATGAAACTTTGTGAAATAAACTCTCACCCCGCTATGGATTATGCGCAAGTTCTTTGTGGGCCCGTATTAGCTAATGAGAAAATAGAAAAGTTTTTTGCTCACAAAGGACTATATGAGTATAATGGCAACGAATTTTATAATGCATATATGTGTAGTCAGGAGTAATCTTGTAACTATAGCATTGTTTGAGAAAGGTTTTTCTGTAATGAATAATTGTAATACGGTTCATATGGAAATTAGAGAGGACATTCCAAATGTTAAAAAAACAATATACTCGATATATATTAAAAGACTTCTAGATGTTTTTTTTAGTGCTTTGGCAATTATTGTTTTAGGTCCGCTTTTATTAGTTATAACGGTATTAGAATTAGTTTTTCATGGGCCTCCCATACTCTATATTGATAAACGTCCTGGACTAAATGGCAAAATTTTTAGTCTTTATAAATTCCGCTCCATGTCAAATCAGACTGATTCCAGTGGTAAGTTACTACACCCCAGCAAGCGAATAACTCCCTTTGGGCGACTATTAAGACGAACCTCACTTGATGAATTAGCTAGTTTATTTAATATCTTAAATGGCTCAATGTCAATAATAGGGCCCAGACCATTGATGTTAGATTATTTGCCTCTGTATAACAAGCGACATAAATATAGACATAGTGTACGTCCTGGATTGGCATGTTGGCCAATTGATGGAAACCATAAGTTGACTTCGAAATCATGGACTTGGAATATTCAATTTGAGAGTGACATATATTATGTAGAAAATGTTAGTTTTTTACTTGATGTACGTATGTTACTCAAAACATTTGTAATAATATTTTCAAAAAGTGAAATGCGTACAAATTCAGATCGTGTAAAGTTTGATGGTAAGAATTTAAATGAGACTAGACCAAGACACAAAATATAAGCTAATAACTATTGCTAGTTTCTTATAAATTTTCCTAAGTGTGACTGCTAGACTGAAATTGACCACACAGGATGACTTAAATTTAACAGTTAATCTGGATTACAATTAATCTCTTACAATTTGTGCAACTAGATGTTAATTACGTATAATAAATCATCGACACTTTTCATTAATGAAGGGATAGCAGTATGCCATCTATTTTGATTTATCTTGGAATTATGCTAGCGGTGATTGCTGTTTGGTTTTTTCTTTTTAGGAGACCAATCTATGAAGCTGTTCTAATTAGTTTCATTATCCTTTTGATAATTACTAGATCTATTAACAAAGTAGGAAATTATATAGATGTTGCTCTGAATACACCGCTACTTTATTCAATGACAGCATTTATTACAATGTCCATTATTCTTACCAAGACTAAAATTATTGATAGCGCGATAGCGGTCATACTTTCTCTTCTTGGCAGGATTTCTGGAGGTCCGGGTTATGTCGCTGTTGTCGCCAGTTCTTTTATGGGATCCCTGTCCGGTTCTGGACCTGGTAATGTTATGGCTACCGGATCAATCACTATTCCTGCTATGAAGCGATCGGGATTTCCCCCCGAACTTGCCGCAAACATAGAAAGTAACGCAAGCTATCTTGGGAATATGATCCCGCCCTCAGGGAATATTGTAGCAGCTTTTGGCGCTTTAACGGGCATGACAGCTTATGGAGAAAATTTTATTACTCAGGGGCAATTTTGGATTGTAATGTGGGGCTGTTCCTTCTGGTTTATATTGCAACGACTACTTACTGTATTCGCTTTTTGCAAATACTATAAGGTTAAATCTATGCCAAAAGAGGAACTGCCTAGTTTTAAAAGTACGCTAAGGACTGGTTGGCGGGGTCTTTTGCTACCAGTCATAATTATACTCCCATTTGTATTAGACAATTTATTTAAGTCAACGTTTATTACTGCAAGACTTGGAGAAAGTGGCGCAAACGGCATGTCTAAGAGTTTGTTAATTTTTATCGGTGGACTTGCCTCAATCTATGCGGTTATTATTACTGATGATAAAAACAAGGTCACACCTCATGCTATCGCGAAAATGTTTTCCGATAGCTTGAGGACGATTGTTCCGCCTATCGGAGTCTGCGTTTTTGGCTATATGATTGGCGCTATGTTTAAAGATCTTGGCTTGACTGATGAAATGCTAGTATTTCTACAAGGATTAAATTTAAACAAATTTTCTTTAGTCGTAATTATATGTCTTATTACCGCGTTTCTCGGAGTGGTGATTCCCGGTTCCTCCTTAGTTGTTATGTTTGGACCAGTGTTCATTGCTTCTTTAGCTTCTGTTGGTGTAAACCCCATTTTAGCGGCAGCGATGCTTCCATGTATCTGTGGTGTGATGTGTGGGATTACGCCACCTTTAGGGCTTGGCATGTATGCTGGAATGGCTTTGGCAGAATCTGATTTCGGAAAAACATTCAAGAATAATTTGTGGTGGGTTCTTTTACAATTTGTAATGGAAGTTATTGTTCTAATGGGCTGGCTTCCGATTTTAGGCTTATAAGGGGGAGAGTATATGAAGGAATTTAGCAGAAGAGCTTCTGAGATATTTAGAATGATATTCGGCTATGGAATCATGATTGTTCTTTTTAGTGGCGGACTTACATTCTTTACTTATGTCATAGCCATAATTATTGGAGGAGAAACGGCTGCCTTAATCTGCCAGTGGGTTTATGAGTCTTTTATCCCGGCAATTATATATGCTTCAACAATACTCATTCTCTTTGGACTTTTGACTATGTATCTTGCGGGAGAAAAGGCCTTAACTCCTGATAAAGGAAATCTAGCTGATGAAGGTGAGAGGTAAAGGCTAAAATAGGATAAACGATTTTTTGATCAACAAAGAGAAATTTTTATCAAATAAACTTGAATATACAATGTCAACTAAAGTGAATATATTTTAGTCATTTGACAGTTTTATTTCTTAATGTTAGTATGCTACAGAATTGAATCGCTTTAGATAGAGGCGCGGTTTTCAATACTAGTATCGGTAAAGGTAGGTCGCCGCCGATATGAAAGGGGAAATCGCCGAAGCTGCGGAAGATGGCCTAATCTTACGTTGCTGGGTCGGCAGAGAATATCTGACGAACTGTCACAAGCTTTTGTGGAGCGCTATCGATGGCATCGGCACTAATCTTTATTATCCGATCTCCATTGAACCGCTTGACAAAGCGGTTCTTTTTAATTAAACCTTCCGACCGGGTGAGGGTCGGCCTGTACCGTGTAGTAAGGACAGGGAAAGGATGGAGAAAAGATGAGAAGAATGAGTTGGTTTGCCTTAATTCTGGCAGTAGTCATGATGTTGACTTTGGTAGCTTGTGGTTCGAATCAGAGCCCGTCTACCGATGGTGAGGAAGATCCGCCTGAAGGCAATGGTGTTGAGACAGATGCCAATCAGAATGAACCCGCGGACGGAGAAGATGATTCCTCTGAAGGCGATGATGTTGAGACAGGTTCAGAAGAAGATACCCCTGAAGAGGATGATGCTACGGAAGATCCTGAGCAGGATGTTCCCACAGGTGTAGAAGACAATACTCTCACTATCGCTATGGAATGTGCCTACGCTCCTTATAATTGGGCGCAAAATGATGATTCAAACGGCGCGGTTCCGATTGAGAACGTTCCGGGCTCATACGCTAACGGCTATGATGTGATGATAGCCAAGAGAATCTGCGAGGCCAATGATTGGGAACTGGAGATTGTGCAAACGGATTGGGATTCGCTGGTTCCCGGTGTGATGACCGGTACCTATGACGCGGTTATCGCCGGCCAGTCGATGACTGCCGATCGCTCTGAGCAAGTAGATTTTGCCGGTCCATATTATTACGCGACTATGGTCTGTCTGACCAAAAAGGATAGTCCTTTTGCTTCCGCTGAAGGTATTAATGATCTGGCAGGTGGTAAGGCTACAGCGCAGGATGCCACTATCTGGTATTCGGAGTGCTTGCCCCAGATCCCCGATGTTGAAATACCGCTGAAAGCCGCCTCCAGCGCCATCAACATC
>DUNL01000254.1 GCA_012839385.1 Clostridiaceae bacterium | reverse complement strand
GCGGAAGCGCAATAGCTCAACAAATGTTACCTCAAATTAAGAAATTAGATACAGAGGTAAAGAAACTTAATGCCGATATGGGTAATCATCAAGGTAAGGTAGGGAGCTATTTTAAAACATTCGTTCAAGGTGCTGCGTCTATGGCAACGATGTACGTGTCTTTTCAAGGATTTACACGTTTGATTCGTTCTACGTTCGGTATAATGACTTCGTTTGAAAAAACAATGTCGGGTGTTGCTGCAATATCGGGAGCAACGGGAACGGAATTACAGAAGTTGGAAGAAGATGCAAAAAGATTAGGAGCAACAACGAGTAAGACAGCGACAGAGGTTGCTCAATTGCAAGTAGAGTATGCAAAGCTCGGATTCACTACGCAAGAAATCTTAAACGCAACAGAGGCTACTGTATTATTATCTCAAGCAACAGGAGAAGATTTAGCAAGGGCAGCGGAGATTGCTGGTGCTACAATTAGAGGTTTCGGAATGGATGCTTCGGAATCAAGCAGGGTAGTGGACGTTATGGCTGCATCATTTACAAGTTCAGCCTTAAATCTTGAAAGGTTCGCAGAAGCAATGAAATATGTTGCACCAGTTGCGAAGGCTTCGGGAATTACATTAGAGCAAACAGCGGCGATGATGTCAAAACTTGCAGATGCGGGTATTCATGGCTCAATGGCTGGTACAGCGTTACGACAAATAATGCTCGAAATGGCAAAAGCTGGTAAAACAGGAATGCAAGGATTTAACGAAATGGCAAAAGCTGGATTATCTTTAGCAGATGCAAATGATGAGGTAGGGCAAAGGGCAGCAACAGCATTACTTATATTATCAAAAAATGAGAAAGCCGTAAATAATTTAACAGAATCTTACAACAACGCAGAAGGTGCCGCAAAAGAAATGGCAGATACGCAAATGAATAACCTTTCGGGGTCTATTACCATGCTTTCGTCTGCATGGGAGGGGCTTGTATTGAAAATAACATCAGGAGACGGTGCGTTGAAGCGATTTGTGGACACTGTATCTTCATTCGTTCAATGGTTGTCAGGAGCAAACTACGAAATGAAAGAATATAATTTTAATCAAAACGTATTAGAACAAGCTACCAGAAAATATAATGATGTTATTGCAAAAGAGACAAACGAGATAGATTTATTGTTTCGAATGCTTAAACAGACAAATCCAGAATCAAAAAAAAGAATAGATTTAGTTTCTGAAATGCAAAAAAAATATCCTGATTACATTTCAAATATAGATTTGGAAAAAGCTGGTGTTGAAGGATTGGCTTTAGCTCAAAAGGATTATAATGATCAGATTGAGCGGAAAATGATAATAGCAGCAAAAGAAGAAGCGACAAATGAGTTATTAAAAGAAGCTAATAGATATATAAAACAACGATACGAAGCAGAAATTCAGTTAATAAAAATTGAAGCAAGACGGCAGCAGATTTACGGCGATGGGATGAAAATAATAACAGAAGCTGAATCAAAAGAGCTTGAGTTTATGAAATCAAATGAGACTGTATTAGAATCCATTATTCTTGGTTCTGCATCAGCGATTAATGATTATAAAAATCAGATGGTTGAAATAGAAAAATACTATTCTGATTTTATTAAAACAAGCAGTAATGCAAATTCAACAGTATCGTCAGGTTCAAAAAAATTAACAAAAGATGAGGTTGATGAATTAATTAAACGACTTGAACAGCAAAGGGATTTTCAAACTTCTGAATTAAAATTATGGGGAGCTGGTCAATCGGCAATTTTTG